>CANHDG010000233.1 GCA_947459365.1 Saprospirales bacterium | reverse complement strand
TGAGCACGGCGGTGGGTTGCGCTCCCTTTACGGTTCAATACCAGAACCTCTCTTCTGCGAATGCTACGGGTTTTGTTTGGTCGTTTCCAGGGGGCATGCCGGCTACTTCTACGGCTATTTCACCAACGGTTGTATATGCAAATGCAGGTGTTTACAATGCAAGTCTGGTGGCTTCCAACACTGCGGGTTCCAGCACCAAAGAGCGCTTGGGGCTCCTTCAAGTAGGAGCTGGACCGAGCGCTGGCTTTTCTTTGCAACAAGCAGGCGCTACAGTGCTGCTCAACCAACAAAGTACTGGAGCCTTGACCTATGAATGGGATTTTGGGGATGGAAGTGGCAGCACACAGCCCAATCCAACCCATACCTACACTCAGGATGGCAGCTATTGGATACAGCTAATTTCCAGTAATAATTGTGGATCCGATACAGCGGGACAGTGGATTGTGGTTTTTACTCCCCCCTCAGCCAGCATCACGGCGGTGGGAACGGAGGGCTGTGCCCCTTTGGAGGTGCTTTTTGAGAGCAATATTTCTGCCAATGCCGCCGGTTTCATCTGGCATTTTCCAGGAGGCAGCCCAGCCAATTCTACGGAGGCCAATCCAACAGTGGTATATACACAGCCGGGCACCTATGCAGCTTCCTTGGAGGTATTTAACAGTGCTGGCACAGTGGTGGTGGAATTGGCTGATAGCATTCGTGTCGGGGCTTTGCCAGTCGCTGCATTTTCCGCCCAAGTAAATGGACTGGAGGTCCTGTTTACCAACTCCTCTCAGCAAGGCGAAACGTATCAGTGGGCTTTTGGAGATGGCGCATCCAGTCAGGCGGTCCATCCGGTTCACATGTACGGAAGCGAGGGTAGTTACGAGGTCCGTTTAGTTGTGACCAGCAATTGCGGTGGGGTGGATACTTTTGTTCAGACGATTACCCTTGTGACACCTCCGTTAGCAGACTTCAGTGTGCTTCAAAATGAGGGTTGTGCTCCTTACCAAGTCGTTTTTCAAAACAACTCTACTCCGAATGCCAGCCAGTTTGAATGGCAGTTTCCCGGAGGGATACCTACTACTTCCACCGAGGCTGCTCCTGTGGTAGTTTATTCCGCTCCAGGCTCCTATGCTGTCCGTCTAAAAGCGATCAACGCAGCCGGCGTACACGAGTTGGAGCGAGTAGATTATATTTCGGTAAATACAATTCCTTCAGTGGCATTTGAGGTCGACGTACTTGGTGGACTCGTGGAGTTTACCAATTTAACCACGAATGCGGATAGTTATCTTTGGGATTTTGGAAATGGGTCGAGCAGCACTGCGGAAAATCCTACCTACACCTATCCTGCAGATGGTTGGTACGCTGTACAACTAACGGCATCGAATGCCTGCGGGATGGCTAATTATTCCGATAGCCTCTTTATTTTAGTAGGTTCTATCACTGATTTGTCGGGTACTCCTCTGGATATTCAGGTAGCGCCCAACCCCAATCAAGGGGCGTTTTCGTTGGTGTTCTCAGCGGTCCCGGGAGGCTCACTGCAAGTAGCCCTTTACAGTTCTATTGGGCAGTTTATCCGGGAGGATGTAATCGAATCGAGTGGATCGGAGCGGTATGGGCTGAACTATTCGACCTTACCTGCCGGCGTTTATTACCTTCGCCTGCGTCATTCAACAGGTTTTGCCGTATTGAAACTGATTTTGTTGGAGCGTTGAGGTAGGTAAAACTAAAAAGCCCCTTGTTGGTTCCTCCTGAAAGGATGGGACAACAAGGGGCTTTTTTTTGGGTCGAGAGCGACTGAGAGCTGCACCACGCTCCAAACAGGAGACAAATTAGTCCAACACTAATTCACCAAACAGATCGTGCTCTTCGGCGTCCAAGATTTTTATGTTAGCAAAATCGCCGATTCGGATATACTGGTTCTTTTTTGCCTCCACCAGTACTTCATTATCCACCTCTGGAGAGTCGGATTCTGTTCGGCCTACGAAGTATTTTCCTTCTTTTCGGTCAAAGAGTACCCGGTAAATCTTCCCAATTTTTTCCTGATTTTTCTCTAGTGAAATCTCGGCTTGTACTTCCATCAAGCGGGAAGCGCGTTCGGCTTTTAGTTCAGCAGGGACATCATCTATCATATCGTAGGCGCTGGTACTTTCTTCGTGAGAGTATTGGAAAACACCTACTCGCTCAAAGCGCTGGGTGCGGACAAAGTCCAGCAGCTCCTCAAAATCCTCCTCCGTTTCGCCAGGGTGGCCCACCAAAAAGGTAGTGCGCAGGGCGATCCCGGGTACCTTGCTGCGAATTTGATCGAGCAGTTGTTCGGTTTCTTTTCGGGTAATTTGGCGGTGCATAAGGCTCAAGACCCGGTCGCTGGCATGTTGCAAAGGGATGTCCAGGTAGTTGCAGATTTCGGTGCGCTCGCGTACAACGTCCAGGATTTCCAGCGGGAATTTAGAGGGGTAAGCGTAGTGCAGGCGAATCCATTCGATCCCTTCTACGTCAGCCAAGGCATTCAATAACTGAGGAAGCGCCCGGTTTTTGTACAGGTCCAGACCATAATAGGTGAGTTCCTGGGCAATCAACATCAGCTCTTTTACGCCACGACGAGCGAGGTTGCGGGCTTCTGTCACCAGTTCTTCGATGGGCCTGCTAACGTGTTGGCCGCGCATAAGGGGAATGGCGCAGAAAGAGCAGGTTCGGTTACAGCCCTCTGAGATTTTCAGGTACGCATAGTGGGGCAGGGTTGTGATCTGGCGTTCGCCCAGCAGCTCAACCTTGTAGTCGGCATCTAGTTTAGCCAGCAGCGCGGGCATTTCCAGGGTTCCAAAAAAAGCATCTACCTCCGGAATTTCTGTTTCCAGGTCATCCTTGTACCGCTGGGATAAACAGCCTGTAACGTACAGTTTTTCGATCAGTCCTGCCTTTTTCAGCTCAGCATGGTTGACAATGGTCTCAATGCTTTCCTGTTTGGCAAGATCAATAAAACCACAGGTATTAATGATGACAATATTGGCCTGGTCTGTTTCGTCCTCGTGGGTGACATCAAAATCATTTCCCCGAAGTTGGGTAATCAGGTTTTCGCTGTCTACCAGGTTTTTGGAACAACCAAGGGTAATAACATTAACTTTATCTTTTTTATGGGACTTCGTGCGCATAGTTTTACATTAAGGGCGCAAAGGTCGTATTTTTTATGAACATGTAAGCGATTTGATCGGGATTATCCAGGCAGGAATGTGAGGTTACCGCTGGTTCCTGTACGGCTTGCTTTGGACTGCTCCCTTCTTGTATTCCAGTTATTTTGTACTTTTAGCCGATATTGAGTATGACTTCCTTTTTCAATATCTGTAAGTTGCTGTTGGGAAATAGCAAAAAACCATCCTTTAATTGCATGCGTTTCATTCAAGTGCTTTTTTTTCTGTTCTTCTTTTTAGGGTGGAAGTATGCATGGGCCGTTACGGGTTTGGATTCCTTGACTGCCAGCAATCGATTCAAAATCATTGCCTTGCCAATTGCTTATTTTACACCGGAGACCAAATGGGCCTTGGGTGGAGGAGGGCTGTCTACCTTTAATTTTCCTGCGGACACCCTGGGTGCTCGCCGTTCCAGTGTAACCTTTGGTGCCGTGTACACGCAGTTGAACCAAGTGCTGCTGTATTTTCCTTTTCAGTTATTTCCCCACAACAATCGCTACTGGATAAGTGGTGAACTAGCTTTTTACAAATACACCTACAATTTTTTTGGATTGGGAAATGAGCAGCCGGTTGACTACTTGGAGCAGTATGATGCCCTGTACCCTCGGGTGCAATTGAATAGTAGCCGACAAATAAAAAAAGGGTTGTTTATCGGACTTAGGTATGCGTTAGACGATTATGTTTTTTCAAATCGGCAGCCTGGTGGATTGCTTGACCGGGCTGCGGTGACGGGATCGAATGGTGGCCGAGTATCTGGACTGGGACCAGGTTTGAATTTTGATACTCGAAACAGCATTTTTTTTCCTTCCAGCGGTTGGTGGGTCGATGCAGTCTGGCTGACCGAGTCTCGTTGGACCGGAAGTGATTTCCGCTACCAGCGGTGGACCTTGGATGCCTCTCATTACCAACTACTTAGTCGGCAGGTGGTATGGGCGGTCAACGGTCTTGCTACCTTTTCTGCGGGTGATATTCCTTTTTTCCAAATGCCAAGAATGGGTGGGATTAAACGCATGCGGGGGTATTTGGATGGCAAATACCGAGATCGACAAATGATTTTGGTTCAAACCGAGTTCAGGAGTCCACTGTTTTGGCGGATAGGAGCTGCCGTCTTTGGCGGGTTGGGCTGGGTTGCGGAAGATGTACACCAGTTTGCCCTGGAACATACCCGTTACAACTACGGGTTTGGGTTTCGATTCAGTATGGATCGGGTGCAAAAAATCAACGTTCGATTGGATTTTGGATTTGGTTACCGCTCCAGGGGGACTTATTTAACGATCGGAGAAGCCTTTTAATTAATGGCATTTGAAGTAATCAAACGGTTCGAGGCAG
>CANHDG010000232.1 GCA_947459365.1 Saprospirales bacterium | reverse complement strand
CAATCATATTGATATTACGAAATTAACCCCGGGATTATATTTGCTTGTGACAGATATAGGAGTAAAAAGATTTGTAAAAAAATGACAAAGCACAGCCTACAACAGCACCTACCCAAAAGGCTGGGTTTTGTGTTCCAACGTAAGCGCCCGGTATCCGTACGACCAACTACGTCTTTTCCCTATTAAAAGGACTGCTGAACTTTGCTGTCAAACAAATGTACTATGGAAAAGGAAGAAAAGAGTACCTGGATGCGTGCTATTGTGGAATTGCAAGTTGAGTCGGGGCTATCTGTTCCGGCTTTTTGCCTACGAGAGGGCATAAAGGAGCATATTTTGTATTATTGGCGTCGGAAGTACCACAAGGAGTTAGAGGGAAAGGAGGATTCTGTTGGATTTTCGGAGATAAGGATTAAGGAGCCCTCATCGGAGGTTCTGCTTGCGCTTGGTGGAGGTTTTCGTGTTGGATTATCCGGGATGTCGATAGAAGAACTTGCGTCGTTGTTATTAGCGTTGGAACGTGGCCGGCATGCTTAGTTTTTCGAGCCACCAGCGTTATTTTTTATATGTTGGTGCTACAGATATGCGCAAGGGGTTCAGTGGTTTGTCGGGCTTGGTTCGGGTGCACATTGGGGAAGAGTTGCTATTAAAGGGCGACGTATTTATATTTATGAATGGACGTCGGGATCGGATCAAACTGTTAATGTGGGATAAGACGGGTTTTGCGCTGTACTATAAGCAACTGGAGAGCGGGACGTTTGAGCTTCCGCGAACGGGTATAGGAAGTTCCAAAGAATTGACCTGGTCAGAGCTGGTAATGCTCTTAGAAGGGATCGAATTAAAATCAATTAAGCGAAGAAAAAGATACAGTAAAAGTGCCTAAAAATTGGTGTTTTGAGCTATCTTTGAGCTGTGAATGAAGTAGTTCCAATAGAGCAATACCGAGCGCTTGAGGCGAAGTTGGCAGCCCTTGAACACGAGCTGGCACAGTTAAAGCGGCTGATATTTGGTAGTAAACGCGAGCGTTTTGAGCCTGCGTTGATGCCGGAACAACTGATGCTGGATTTTGGTCAGGATACAGGGGTGGTGGAGCCGGTAGCAGTCCCAACAGAGGATATATCCTACACTCGTAAAAAAGTCGCTCATCCGGGACGCACCGTGTTGCCCGATCATCTTCCAACGGAAGAAATTATTCTGGAGCCAGAGGAGGATACAACTGGCATGAAGCTGATTGGGGAAGAAATTACCGAAACGATTGATTATCGTCCAGGAGTGCTGTTTAAACGTCGGTTGATACGTCGTAAGTATGCACGGGTGGCCCCTGAGGAGGGAGAATCGGCTGTTGTGATTGCGCCCGTTCCGGAACGCCCCATTCCGAAGGGAATAGCAGAAGCGGGTTTACTGGCGTACTTGATTATTGCTAAATTCCTTGATCATCTTCCATTTTACAGACAAATAGAACGGTTTAAGCGGGAACATAACTGGGTGCTTCAAAAAACGACCCTGAATGATTGGTTTGCCGCTTGTTGTACTTTGTTAGAGCCTTTATACGGGCGTTTGATGGATGAAGTACTGAAGTCAGATTACTTACAGGCGGATGAATCCCCGATCAAAGTACTGGACAAAGAAAGTCCGGGGTCAACACATCAGGGGTATATGTGGGTTTACCGGAATCCGGTGAATGGGTTAGTCTTTTTTGACTACCGCAAAGGTCGTGGTGCGCACGGTCCGAAGGAGCGCTTGTGTGACTTTAAAGGGCTGCTGCAGTGCGACGGCTACTCGGTATATGATTCATTGGCTGCCAAACAACCTGGTATTCGGCTGGTCAGCTGTTTGGCGCATATTCGTAGGAAGTTTTTTGAAGCAAAAGAGAACAGCCCGAAGTTGGCAAACGAAGCCCTGGAGCGTATCCAGCAGTTGTATGAACTGGAGCGCACTTACCGGGAGCAGAAACTCAATCCCGAACAAATAGCGGCTCGGCGTCAAGAGGAGGCGCTTACCCACTTCAAAAGTCTACTGAATTGGGTGCAGGAACATCGAGCTAATAACCTGAGCAAAGAGAATATTGGTAAAGCCTTGCGCTACGCGGCAGAGCAATTACCCCGCCTGGAAGCATACCTGTCGGACGGTCGAATACAAATAGACAACAACCTGATTGAAAATGCAATCCGTCCACTCGCTTTGGGTAGGAAAAACTACTTGTTTGCAGGTGCGCACAGCGGAGCAGAGCGAGCAGCTATGATCTATTCCTTCCTCGCCACCTGCAAAACACTGGGTATTAATCCGCTGGAATGGCTAACAGATGTACTCCAACGAATCGGAAAACACCCAGTAAACCGAATAGATGAGCTGCTACCTGGTAATTGGGTGAAAAATTAAGCGTGCAGTTGGTCGTACGGATACCTGGAACCAGTTTGAAACTTGTAAATATTATGTTAATTTAAATGAAAACAAGGTGGAGACCTGTGAGCAGGACTCATCAAAAGTCGCGCTTGGCCTCTACTCTTCTTTTTATTAGGAAAATGTAAACTGGGCAATTCGCTTGTAATAGTGCTTATGCACACCCACTGGATTAAACAGAAAGGAGATACTATTTTCGCAAAAGTGGAAGGACCATTTCCCATAATTCCTCGTACGGGATCACCTCCACCTCATGGGTTTGGTTAGCCACCTGAAGTGGGTACTCGTCTAGTACTTTACGGTATTTGGCTGCTTTTTTTGAAACCAGGTTTGCATCAAATTGACCATGGGGAATTTGCAACAACATTTTTATGAAGCTGGCGCTCCGGACAGTATTCTTGCTTGTCAAGTACCGGTAACAATATTGTTCGATTGCCTCTACCTCATCCAAAATTTGTTTGTAGCTTTTTTCTGCTAACAAGAAAAGAAGCCGTACTACAATTATCGCGATGTTCATTCCACTTTTATCCTTAGAAAAAATGGGGGTCTCATTCATGAATTTATTTAACTTGAATTTCCCCGATTGTCCAACCTGGATTTGATTGGTCTTAGACAGAAAATAAGCAAACGACTCATAAATACGCCATAATTCCTTAGTATTTTCCGGTAAAAATTGAAATCTAGGATGTGAAATGGCCTTTTTTATTACTTCAACTCCGTGCCCATACTCCTGCGTGTAAAACGCCAGCTGTAAATACAACTCCATGTATTTGAACCAATTAAAATTGCCTTCTTCAATTAGACTTAGACAAAAATTGGCTACCTTTTTTCCTTCATCAAAGCTCCGAAGCTGTATGTGGCAAATCATCTTTTGATAAGAAAACATCTGTAGTGGGATACGTGCTTCGTAAGGTTTCTGCTCAAAATAAGCAATCGCTTTTTCACAGATTGGCAACACCACATCGTACTGATTGATCGTCGAGTACCGCATCAGGGAGATCATATGACCGTATAAGTGCAATCGATAAGAATGATACTCCTTCATCTGCTCCTCGATCCTCGCATAATAAGTAGAAGCTAATTGAGCAACCTCCTGGTTCACCGCACGATTGTTCACTACCTTCACCATCAGTTCGGTATATAATTGTTCTGCCAAACACTCCGCATCGTACAAAAGTCTCCCTTGTGTGTACAGATCATTGGCCTCTCTGAACTTCTTATCGTTGCTTTCCCGCAGCCCATACTGATACGCCAGGTAAGCAGCGATGTCCATGGTCAAAAGGGTGAATTCATATTTCTGAACTTGTTTGAGCAATTTAACTGCCAAGCCCATCGCTGCCGTGTTTGCGTTCTGTCCACTCAATATCTTGATAATATGCCACTCCCGATGACAATCGTAGTAAGCCTTTTGATAATCAGTAAACCTCCCTCCCTTTGGTTCGAAGGAAACGACTGTGCTCAGCATCCGGTCTCGCAGCGCAGATTTTAATTTTCTGTATTTGGTATTACTTCCTGCATCTCCTGGATACAAAGCCAACTCCGCCTCCTCGTCAGAAAGAAACTGCCCTTTCTCAATCCCATCGTACAAACGCCACAAGAGGGTGTCTTTCTCCAAAGGATGCCCGTTTCCGTTCAAGACTGGTAAACTATGCTGATTTAATATATAGGCTAACTCTTTAATGTCTTGCATAGTGCTTTTGATCCAATTCGTGGTATGTTTATTGAGAAGGTCCATGCGACGTACCAATTAACCATTAACCATTAATAATTAACAATTAATATCCGGTTTTACTCTTTTTTACGCATGTTGGAAGGGGAGATTCCATAACGTTTTTTGAAGGTGGAAGAAAAATGGGAATGTTCTTTAAAACCTACTTGGTAAGCTACTTCTTTAGTACTTAGTTCTGGGAAATTTTGGAGTAGGCTGACGGCCTTTTGCAGCCGGAAGCTTCTAAGTAATTCCATAACACTTTGATCAGAAATTTTGGATAATTTCCGGTAGAGCTGTGATTTGCTGATGTTTAGAATTTTACATAGTTCATCTGCGTCAAAGCTTTCTTTTGAGTAATATAGTTCAAAGGCTTGCATAATTTCCTGCAT
>CANHDG010000231.1 GCA_947459365.1 Saprospirales bacterium | reverse complement strand
CTATGTGATAGAAAAGCTCCAAATTCACCAGCCTCTAGGTTTTGTCCATCCCTGATGTCTGTAAATTCGGAAGACAATCCGAATTCACCTACTGCAAACCGATGGTAAATGGCACTTAATCCCAACCGTGTTCGGTGTCTCTCGTTCCACCGAAAATTCCAGTTGTTAACCAGACCGTGGTCCCAAATTCTGGAACCCAGACTAAAACTAATCTCCGAAAAGGAAGTATTAATGCGATAGATGTATCCTGAGCTAAAGTAGGCTGTGGAAACATTCAATTGGTTATTGAAGCGATGGTTCCATTCAAGGGTAGCGGATCTATTTCCCCACCATAAATTTGCACCAAAATTATCCCCTTTGAACCGAAAAAAGTCATTCCCAAAATATCCGTTCAACGATATAGTATTCTTATCGTCTATTTTATAGTCCAACGCAGCATTGAAATCATAAAAATAGTACGCTGGGATGGGAGTAAATTCCTTGTTTTGTTTATTTAACGCATTTAGCCCGTTAGTAATTAAATCGGCATAAGTCCTTCTCCCAGAAATAAGCAAAGATGCCTTTCTCTTCTGTAAGGGTAAATTAACCGTTAGACGAGAAGCGAGCAATCCGATACCACCTTGGACTTCTACTGAATCTGATTGGCCTTTTCGCATTTCAATATCCAAGACAGAAGATAATCTTCCACCAAACTGAGCGGGAAAACCAGACTTATACAGTGTTACATTTTCAACCGCATCTGAATTAAATACACTAAAAAAACCAAACAAATGACTGGGATTATATACAGGAGCATGCTCTACTAGAATTAAATTTTGATCGTTACCACCTCCTCGCACATAGAATCCTGCGGTCCCTTCTCCTCCCGATTTGACTCCTGGTTTTAATTGAAGCAACTTAAGTATGTCCACTTCTCCTAAGATTGCGGGCAAAAGTTTTGCTTCTGCCATGGAGATCCTGTCAACCCCCATTTGTACATCATTCATTTTTTCTCTTGGATCTTCTTTACTTGACACAATTTGAATCTCCTCCAGCAGTCTGTTGGACGATACAAGGGCAACTGTCAAGTTGGCGGGATGATGGCTCGATACGTAGATTACCGTATCTCGATACCCGATGTAGGTTACCCTGTAACGCTTTATATTCTCCCTTATTTGAATCTCAAATTCCCCAGAAGCATTCGTGTAAGTGCCGGTATTTCCCTCCGGAACAAGAATAGTTGCACCAACCAGAACTTCTTTAGTAGCAGAATCAATAACCTTTCCCTTTAATAGAATCGTTTTTTGCGCCAGAATAGAACTTGCAAAAGCAGAGATTAGGAATGCTGCAAATATTTTGATTGGAATAACCATTAGCCTATTTGTTTTTTGAACATTTCAAAAATAAATCCTCTACTGAAAAAATACCACCTTAACAAGCCCTGTAGGAATACCTGCAGACGCGAGTTGTCCCGTTTGAAAGAAACCTAAATTGGCATCTTCCAAATCAAAATCCAAGCCTGTTTGAGCCCATTCTTTTTGATGAATACAGGGAAAAGACCTTACTATGATCGTCCCCAATCTTACTGTATTCCTGAGCGCCGCATTCCATTATGGGCATCGAAGGAATTGCCTGAAGTAAACCACAGATTCGTTAAAGCCCAATTCTCCAAGCACTAGAAAGCAACAACAGGAGACACATTATCTTAAATCTATATGGATACCATCACTATTAATTGAGGAGATTCGAGAAGGTTTTGATGTCGTACCTTCATCTAAGAAGCATTATCACACTTTTCTAAAAGGAGTAACCAACACTAACGTTGACAATCAGTGGGGTGAAGCCCGGTCCAGGATCCAGGGTTATTATTTCTTCTTGCTGCCCTGTCACCTTATTTTGATATTTATAACGGTCACCCTCTAACGTGGAGGAGATCGTCGGCCAAAATCGTACACTTGGAGCAATCATAATTCCTTTCAGAAAGGAGTTTCTTTTTTTAAAGGGTTGATAATGGCCGTAAATACCAACTCCTAGGGTCTTAGTGTTGTAAGAGATAATTTGAGTTGAGCTGTTTTGAGCTTCATCATCGTAATAGAATTCAAATCGGTGCCATTTTGGCTCAATTCTCACGTTAACCCATTCTTTCAAACGATAGCCAATTCCAAAACCGGTTGTATATGGCATGTGAACAGCAAGGCCTTGTTCTCTCATCTCCGGAGTTACAGTCGTTCCTGATAAATCCAACGAGACACCGTGCGAGTAGCCAAAAATCAATCGCTTGTGAATGTAGTTTCCCTCTATATTAAACCCTTTTGCAAAAATCGGTTGGGTTAATCCAAAAACTACGTTCACTTTTTTTTCGGTTTTCCAGTCTTGAGCATTTGATTGAAGAGTAATTGAACCCAATATAAAGATAAACATTATCTTCCTAAAATGGCTTTTTTTGTGCATGTGAGCAGTAATTTAATATTTTTAACTCATTATTTTTTTTCTGTAAACCAGGTACTTAATTCCCGCATTCAATAGGATCCAAAATTCACAAACAAAGAAGCACGAAGTTTATTGTTGTAAAATTCTCCGCTCGGGTCGTAATAGGTTTTCCATCCTTGAACTATGGAGTAATGAACACCCGCTCCAACTTGAATTCCATTTATTTTGGAAGGGAAAAATCCTCTGACACCAAATTCCATCCAACTGCCTGATGCTGCATCTTCACCATTCATGAGTTTGTTTTCCCATTCGCTAACTCTTGCTCCATCGGGTGTATTTCTGTCATCTCCTACCAAATAAAATCCACCTCCGCCCATACCATAGCTGACAGGTACATCGATTTCTACGTTTTTAACCTTAAAGGTTGGGGCAATCATAAGGCCAATCGTTCCGTAGTCTGCACGAAGTGTCAATGTACTGCTTCCTTTATAGATTTGACCATTATATGCTTCAACTGTAAATGTTTTGGGATTGATGGGACCACTTCTGCCGTAAGCATTGATTCCGATTTTCAACCTGTTTTTCCAAAGCTTCATTCCAAATGAGGCGCCAACCGAATTTCCAACGTGATCTTCTAAGAACATGACGCCAACTTCCGGTGTTATAAACCAACCAATTTGATTTGATTTTGGAACGTCCTGAGCATTGGTTGTGGAGACTGCTGATAGGGCTACAATAAGTGTAAGTACAATCTTTTTCATGATTTTTCTTTTTATAAATTAAAATGAAGGTTCAAGCAACAGGGATTTAGTAGTTGGATTTTTACCTAAGGCAAAACGTACTCCGGCTTGCATTGACCAAATGTATTTGTATGTGTCCCCACTGGCTCCAAATGCAGGACCGGTAACCCCTTTTATAAAAACAATAGTTTTGGGAGATGCCAAATAACTTAAACCGCCGGTAAAATTGGGCGTTCCCATGTATTCGAAAAGTGAAGTAGGTGCAATTTCGAAAGCTGTTGGTAAGAGCACGCCACTACTCAAGTTCAACTTTTCTGTCAACTTCACATTGACAAGCAAACCTGCTTCAAAAAGCACAGCTCTGCTATTGAGAAGACTGTCTTCAATACCATTATTGTCCGGATCAATGATTCCCTGAAATCTAAATCCGGTTCTTACAAAGCCATCCAATCTTATACGTTCCTGTTCGGTAATCTTAAAGCTTAATGGAACACTGATACTCCAGGCATACCCTTTTTCAAAGGGCTTTGCTTCCACGAAACGGTATTTGGGAAAACCGTATTGAATTTCGAAACCAACCCGAAAACTATCGTTGATCTGGTGGCGATAAGCCAAGTTCGTGCTATACCGATCCATATTAGATGCACCAACCCCAATATCAATTATGGATTGTGCAGAGGCATTTTGTGTAAAAAGTATGGCAAGTATAGCTCCACAAGTATTGAGGAAAATTATTCTTCTCATAAGAATGTGTTTAAATAAATTAAAAATTATAACCAAACCTCAATGAACCCAACAAAAATGGAGTTTCACCTACCTCTTTTGTTAAGGTTTCATCCTCGTAAATAGGCCATGGATTTGATTTATAAAGGACTTGAGCAATGCCAAACTGCGGCAGGATATAAAGTTTCTTTTTATCGAACTCAAATTTATATCCAATGTATCCTGAGCCTAACCAGTCAAAACTATTGTAGGTTTTCCCTGTTTTCACGTGATTTTGCAAAACCCCCAACCCGGTGGTTTGCGAAAACTCCAGATGCAGCCCTTTCCAAAAATATTGTCGGTACCCACTGGCAAGACTGTAGTCGGCAAAGCGGCCTTCTGTAGCGCGGTCCCTCGGAAAATCAATGTTAATTCGTAAGCCCCCGGCCAACCCCATGTTGTTTAGAAGTTTTTGGTCAGAGATATTTGCGCAAAAAAGTCGAAGATGGCAAAACGGTACACAAAAGAAGAGAAACGTCGGATTGTTGGCGAGTATATGGTGAGCGGTCAGCATAGATCCGCGTTTGCAGAGGTTTACGGCATTTCATCCGTGACCCTAAAATCGTGGCAAGCCCAATATGGATCATCTGATTTACCTGGTTTTTGGGCGAT
>CANHDG010000230.1 GCA_947459365.1 Saprospirales bacterium | reverse complement strand
TCGTTGACTACGAGCGGGAACAAGGGAGAGCCGGAACAAAGAACCGTATCAGAGGGTCCAAGGATTTCTACTTCCTCCGGCTCAATAATGGTGACCGTCCGGCCAATTGTACTGTCTCCACAGACGTTACCGGCAGTTACCTGGATGGTATAAGGGCTCCCTGCCTGAGAAAGCGTTACCGGAAAACCGGCTTGTACTTGCCCATTAATTCGGTAAACCGCATTGGGATCATATGGGCTTGGAATATAATCCAACTCCACACAGCCTAAACTTGGGGTGTCCAACGCAACAGGGTAGGGCAGTTCCACCCGAATAAAGGTAGTGTCAGTGCCTTTACACAATCCAATTCCCTTCGATAAAATAATCCTGAAAAGGCCAGGGGCCTCCGGTAGAAAAAAGGTGTCTGCTGCCTGCGTCCCTAGGTGAGGGGCGCCTCCAGACCAAATTCCTCCGGTGATCGAAGAAAGAAACACCGTATCAGATCCAATACAGACACTGAGCTCCTCGGATGGAAATGCAATGACTGCTGGGGGAGGATCCCCGATAAAAAAGGTGTCCGTTAAGAGTTGATCCCCACAGATATGAGGCAGATAAGCTTCTATTTGGTAGGGGATGGAAGCGGTGGTTAAAAGTACCGGGAAACTATCGGGTTTAACCCCATTGATTCGATAAATAACACCATCTAAGTACGGCACTGGGGTGTAAAGAAGTGCTTGGCAAGTATCTTTTTGAGGGTTGAGGGCCAATGGAGGCTGCCGAAGAACGTCTACCCTAATTTTAACAATGTCCGGCAAGTCACAAGTATTATCCACGCGCAGGGTTATTTTATAAACGCCGGTGTCGCTGAATTGAATTCGAATCAAACTGGTATCCGGGGCAATGGAATCCTGGTACCACTGCCAACCACCGGCTGGTCCCTCCACTTGCCAGGAATAATTAAGCTCATTGACGGAAATAGATCCGTCCAGTCGCAATACCGCAATAGAATCCTCCAAACAAACGGTGTAGTGTCCATTGGCTATGTTGATCCCTCCAGAGTCGACTGCTACACCTGCAATTGCAGGGTCGAGCACCGTAATTCCGGAGGTTACGCAGATGGTATCGCATACATTTCCAACACAGTACTGAACTGGTTGTACCCCAGCACTGGGGTAGGCATGGTACACCGTGGCTCCCGAGAGGGTATCACCAGCAATCACCCAAGACCGATAGTTAATTCCCATGTTGCTGCAAGCGCCCAATCCAGCTCCCGATAAGCGCACCGTGGAGCCAGTACATGGAATACCGGGATAAACACCAAACACCGGGACAGGTGGGTTCCGGATGGTTAAAATAAAGGCAGAGTTCGTGGGTTCTGTGCTGGGATTGTTGTGGTGCGTTTCAAGGATGATGGTAAACTTTTTTTCGTAGATACAGGTATTGAAAAAAGAATCTACCAGATAGGTATGTGTGATACTGGGTGGATTGGTGCTTCCTGGGACGGTTGTAATGGCCGTTGAGTCGCCCCAATCAATCTTAAAAAAGGCAATATCATTGGCATGTGGATACTGTGGACTCACTAAAATGTCCACACAAAGCTCTACCATGGGGCTGGTCGCACAAATGTACTGTTGCCCATTACAGGCGGCAATAGTTGGATTGTTGGTTTGAGCATTGCCGAAGGGTAAACAAGCAAAAAGAAGTCCAATGATAAGTTGGATTCGGGCTGATAATAAGTCGTTTCGACTAAAAAATGGCCGCATTTCTGAGATCGTTAATTAGAATCAAAAATCTTGGTTTTTTGGACGACTGCTAATGTACGATGCAAATGTTAAAATGTGTCTAATTCTGACATTATGTTGCATTAGAACACCAATTTATAGCATTTTTTGGCCTTGTTTTCTTGCCAAAGGTCTACTCCCCGGAATTTTATTCTTTGAATAAACACCAGAGAGCAATTGATACTTGAAAAATAAAAAGCGGTTTGCTGGAGAGGCCAGCAAACCGCTTTTTGATTCTAATTGGTAAAATGCGTTAGTTTTTTATCACTTTGTTAATTCCCAATAAGCTTTGGTCGGAACCCAGTAATCGCACTAAATACGTACCAGACGGTAGGTTACTCACCGTCCATTGTGTTTTTCCTGTAGGATTCGACTCGCTGCGAAGAAGTTTTCCTTGAAGGTCCACCAGCTCAATCCATTTTACAGATTCCAAAGAGGAATCCCACTGTACAAGTAATTGATCCTGTGCCGGATTGGGCGATACTTGTAGTTCGACCAGCGTCGATACGGGCTCAGAAGCGGAAACGGAGAAGTCCATGTATCCGCTGGCAATGGCGTATTCACCTGCCCACATGGTATCTGCCCGCAGCAATCCAAATCCGTCCACGGCACTTCCTACGGTAAATAGTTTAACCCTGGGGAATCGGATCCACTCGTGGCCTGCGCCAGGGCGGTACAGCAGCAGTAAACTGTCTTCATGCACCCCGCTCGGGGCCACATCTGCATCGAGTTCTGCATTTTGAATGCCATTATCAAATCGGAAGATTCCATTGGCAACATACCCTGAGGGCCAGTTACCCTCTACGGTCCAATAATGTCGTTGTGAAATCCGGACAGTGCTCGGGAGGGCAGGCGTTTTTTCGGGAGCAGACCAATGATGGGCTACCCAAACCCAGGCGGAATCATTGGCGGGTACATTTTTAACATTCAACGACAAAAGGGTATTTGGAGCTCCGTAGGTGCCCGGTGTTTTAATCGCTTTTTCATAGGTGACCTGCCCGAGGTTAAGACTGTGACTTCGGTTTACTGCGCAGTAAATAGGTGCATAGCTGAGTTGAAATGCCCCAATTCCCTTTTCACCCGCGACTACTAACTGTTTGGTCTCAAAACTGCCATCCGGCTTTCTAAAGTCGACCTGGAGAGGAGTGTTGTGGTGGAAATGGTTGGCTGCCCGCAAGCCTTGGCGGATAAACACTCGAACATCAAATTGACCGTTGGGCAGTGGCTGAATGGTCATAGAATCCAAGGCATAATCTGCCCATCCAGGTTGGAATACCCAATCATTGAAAAAATCGGTCAGGTCTACACCGGTGGCAGCACTCAGGGAGTCTCTCATTTCGTAGGCATCCATTGCCTCGTACCGAAGGGTGGTCTGTAACAGGGTCATACCTGTCCGAAACAGCGAATCACCCAAGTATTGGCGCAGGTTGTGAATTGTAAGCGCACCCTTGTTATAGGTAGTACTTCCGTAAGTAATCGATTTGGGCATGGGAGAAAGTGCCAAGAAAGCTCCATCATCGTAATGGGCGTTCAGCAACATATCGTAATTATTACTTTTCTCCAGCTCAATTGCACTTGCCTTCGAGTAAAAGTATTCGTGAAATAAATGGGCGCCATATTCTGCATTCCCTTCCTTGACCCACATATCAGCGGCACTTCCTACCGTCACCACATTGCCCCACCATTGGTGCGCCAATTCATGGCTCAAAATATTTAAATGTTGGGAAAAGTTTTCTGGTAAAATTAAAAAATCAGGGTAAATGGTATTTCCAGGGTTTTCCATCGCCCCTCGGGTTGCCATCGCGTACCCAACCCGATTATAGGGGTATGGACCAAACCAGTATTCAAAGCAATCAAGGGCTTCGTGTAGGTAATTAAAACAGGCATTTTTTGTTTTGGTGGTGTCACCATACTTTGCAAGTAATTCGATCGGGTACAGGGTTCCGTCCGTTCCCAGGTGTGGTTGCTTAAGCTCTCCATATTGGGCAGCGGCAAAACTGACATGGTAGGTACAAGCTGGAATATCCATCCGATACGTTCTCCATACCTGATTGGAGTCGGCCGGTGTTTCACTCACAAAATCACCGCTCGCATACGCCCGGAAGGGCAAAGTCGTGAGAAAAGACAGTTCAAAGCCTGAGCGCTCTACGAAGTTGTCGAAACAGGGAAACCAAGCATGCCCAAAATTGTGCGGGGTGTCCGTCAATCCTATACTCAGGCTATAAATGTAATTACTTTCAAAATAGACGCCTCCAAAACCTGATGGAGATTGGATAGGAGTACCCTGGTACCAGACCGTCAGGCCTCCCGTTTGTCCAACCGGCAAAGGTGCGGGCAAGGTAATAACCAGGTTAATATCCTGGTGGGTGAAGGGCAGGCTGGAGCCATCTGACCATTTAATGGAGTCCACTTGTAACCCTCTAAGATCGAGGGTAATGGTCGGAATCTCCTCCAACTTTGGTGTAAACAGTACGGTGCATTCCCCTTTTATTTTCTTGGAAGTATAGGAAGTGATATCTACTTTGATGTTGTAGTGCAGGATGTCGAAGGTGTCACTCCGACTGTTAGACGCTGCGATGGCGGCCTCTGTTTCGGGACTAAGGGGAGGGAGGCTTTGGTGCAAGTGCTGCTTGGTGAAATGGCAACCATAACGGTGCAGTTCTGCTCCAGGCTGTGCACCAAGGTAAGTTGATAAGGCGATCGTTGCCAAAAGAGTAAAAATATTTCTCATACGTTGGGAGAAGGATGGTTATTGCCGACTTGTTTTAAAATGGTATTCATCAGTTCGATTTGAACTTGTTGAATATC
>CANHDG010000229.1 GCA_947459365.1 Saprospirales bacterium | reverse complement strand
TGACCAATATGGTAATTCAATTGTGCTATTGCAATCTTCATGTTCCAATATCCCGTTTTAGGGCCGCAAATATCCGTTTTTTTTGGCGCCCACTCAACTACTCACCACTTTTTCCATCGCTCAAACCCAAATCAATTATAAGACACCCATGGCTAACAGCACCGCAAACACCAACATAAAGCCACCCGTCACCCATTGTACTAAGCGAAAGGTCACCTTCTTCAAGTAGCGGGCTCCAATCCAAGCACCCGCGAAGGCACAGGCCGTCGCAAATACAACGATACCCCACTCTTCCATTAAACCTGCCCCCGTAAATCGAGTGAAATAAACCGGTAATCGGGTAAAATCAACCAGACAAGCGACCACTACCCCCGTAGCAACATAGGCAGATTTATCCAAGCCCGCATTAATCAAAAAAGCAGACCGCAAGGCGCCCTGATTTCCACTCAAACCGCCAAAAAATCCACTAAGCAAACCACCCAGCGTTAAGTAACGCTGCGCAAACTGTACTTTCTTTAGACCCGGGAGCAACTCCATAAAGGTAAAAAAGACCATCAAAACCGCAATCACCAATTTTAACCAAGTGACCTCACACAAATGAGCCCCCCAGTTCCACTGATACAAAACCGGCAACTGAATTAAGCCCGCCAACAAAGAGGCCCCTACAAAACCACCCACCACGGAAGGTGCCCCAAACCGCCATACGGTGTCCCAATTGGCCGACTTCCCAAGTAGACTTAACTTGAAAAGGTTGTTCAACAAATGAACCACGCCCGTCAATGCTACCGCCACCGGTATTGGAAAAAAAAGTCCAAATACCGGTGTCAACAAGGTGCCCAATCCAAATCCCGAAAACAAGGTTAATAAAGAACCCAAAAAGGCCGTAATCCCTATAATCCAAACCATATTCTTGCTTTTTGCCCTCAAAAGTAGCAACTCCGTTCAGAAAGCCCGTTTTTTGCAGTTTAATTTTAACGTATGAAGTACGAAACGGTGATCGGGCTGGAAATCCACGTCCAATTGAACACTCGATCCAAACTTTTCTGTTCAGACCCGGTACTATTCGGTGCTCCGCCCAACACGCAGGTGAGCCCTGTATCGCTCGCTCATCCCGGCACCCTGCCCTACCTCAACCGAACCGCTGTCGAATATGCCGTGCGCCTGGGCCTCGCGCTGGGATCTACCATCGACCGAGCATCCCGTTTTGATCGAAAAAACTATTTTTACCCGGATCTGCCCAAAGGCTATCAGATCACCCAGGAGCGCCGACCCATTTGTGTAGGCGGACAAGTACTTATTGGGTGTCGAACTATCCGAATTCACCACATCCACCTGGAAGAAGACGCCGGCAAAAGCATCCATGATCAACACCCCATCGAAAGCTGGATCGATCTGAACCGGGCAGGGGTGCCGCTCCTCGAAATTGTGACAGAGCCCGACCTCCGATCCGCAGAGGAAACAGCCTTATTTATGGAAGAAATTCGCCGACTGGTCCGTTGGATCGGCATCAGTGATGGAAATATGGAGGAAGGTTCCCTGCGCTGTGATGTCAATATCTCCTTGCGCCCCGAAGGAAGCACTACGTACGGCGAACGCTGCGAGCTCAAAAATATGAACTCCATGCGCTTCGCCAAAAAAGCTATCCAGTTCGAACAGGATCGCCAACTTCAGTTGTTAAAAAAGGGCGAAACCATTCCTCGACAAACGCGGGGATTTGACCAAGAGAGCGGACAAACCTACGCCCAGCGCGACAAAGAAGAAGCCCACGACTACCGTTATTTTCCAGAGCCCGATCTACCACCCGTTCTAATCAGTGAGGAATGGTTCCGACAAATCCAAACAAGCCTTCCCATTCTTCCAAGGAATTACCAAACCCACTTTGAGGAAGACCTGGGGATGACACCCCAAGAAGCACAGCTGCTCTGCCAGGAGCGCCGAACTACCGAATGGGTAAAGCAGGCTTCTACGCAGTTGCCGGCCCCGCTCTTCAAGTGGTTTACCCAACTAATTATTCAAAAAATCCTACCCTGGTGCGCCGAAAACGGCCAAAGTCCTGAAACGCTGCCCGTCCCGCTGTCCTCCTGGAGGCAAGTGCTGGAACTCATCCAATCAGAACAAATAAGTGCCTCTGCCGCGTATCAAAAATTAGTTCCTGCCGTCTTGGCAAGCCCCCAGCGCTCCCCAGAGGAACTAGCGAAACAGCTGGAATTGCTGCACGAAGCAGACGAAGCATGGTTGGCAACAATCATTGATGAAGTACTACAGCGTTTTCCTGAAAAGGTAAAAGAGTACCAAAAGGGCAAAAAAAACTTGATTGGACTGTTTATGGGAGAAATAATGCGCATTTCCAAAGGCAAAGCCGAGCCCAAAAGCACCCAACAATTGCTTCAGAAAAAACTGCTCCAAGAGAAATAGGAGCTTGGTATTTTTATTCAAACCCTAACCGCCTACCAGCCATTGCCGGAAATCGGCCGCTCGCTCTGTACTCACGACCGTCTCCACATCCGCCGGTGGGTCCAGGTCGATCTTTAAGCGCGACTTACTGTGGGGATGCATCTCTTTAATGGCGTGTATCTGTACGATAAACTGCCGGTTGATTCGAAAAAACAAACTAGCATCCAGGCTTTCCTCTAGGCGATCCAAGGGCATATCCAGCGGATACCGCTTGCCCGTACTTCGCGTTACCAAAAAAGTCAGTTTATCTCGGGTATAAAAATAGGCCACATCTTGCACTTCTACCAAGCGCATGCTTTGCCCTAGCCGCACCAGTATTCTGCGAAGCGGCTCAGAGGGAGCGGCTTTTACTGGGGGGGCAACCGCCCGAATCTGCCACTGCTGAAACTTTTCCAAAGCGGCCTTGACCTCTTCCGATTTGATGGGCTTCATCAGGTAATCAATTGCGTTCACCTTAAAAGCTCGAAGGGTGTACGCGTCGAAAGCCGTGGTGAAAATAATCGGTACGGACACCTCCACTTGTTCGAAGACATCGAAAGCGGACCCATCCGCAAGGTGGATATCCATAAACATCAGGTCGGGTGCTGGCTGTTGCTGCAAATACTGCACCGTTGCCTCCACCGAATCCAGTCGCTGCACTATTTCAGCATCTGGGGCGTGTTCTGCGATGATTTTTTCCAATCGGCGGAGCGCCGGTGCTTCATCTTCAATCAGGACAATTTTCATATTAAGCTGGTAATATCAATGGAATACATACCGTGAACTGCTGTTCGTCTGCGCGAACGGTAATTTCTTTTCCGGCAATTAAATCATAACGATGGGCAATACTTTGCAAACCAAAACCAGCGCCTTCCTCCGGTTTTTTCTTCGGATTCAAATTATTTTGAACGGTCAGGCAAGGGCCATCCTCGATGAAAACGCGAATTCGAAGCGGCTGTTTTTGGGAAATCACATTGTGTTTCACCGCATTTTCAATCAACATTTGAATCACCAAGGGAAATATCAAATAACTCCCAGGCAGGGTTTCCGGCAATTCGACCTCCAAGGCCGATTCATACCTTCTTTTTAGTAAAAAAACAAAATCGTTGGCAATTTTGAGCTCATCCTCTATGGGAATCAGGTCCTTTTCCCGATAAATTAAAATACTTCGGTAAAAATCAGCTAGATGTTGCACATACTGCACAGCCTGACCGGGCTGTTCTTCAATAATAGCCACCAAGGTATTCAGGCTATTAAACAAAAAGTGCGGATTAATCTGGGCTTTCAAGGCCGTTAATTGTGCGCTCATTTTCTCGCGCTGCAACGCTTGCTCCCTCAACACCCGACGCTCTCTACCCAACAAATAAAACCAAAACCCAGCCACCAAACCACCGGTAGAAAGCACCCAAAACCACCATTCCATCCAAAAAGGCTTCTGAATGGTGAAGGCATAAACCGCCTCCTGAACCCCTTCAAACCGGCCATGTTCCGTGGATTGCACCCGGAAGCGATAATTACCCGGTGGTAAATTCGGATAAGAGGCCACCCGATCGCGCGATAAAACCCAGTCGGGGTCGTAGCCCTCTAGTTGGTATCGGTAATAAACAGCATCCGGGTTGGTCAACCAAATTCCTCTGAATTCTACTAAAAATTGATTTTGATCGTGCGGAAACAGGTGCTCTTGCTGGAACTGAACGGTTCTACCCGACACCAACACCGCCGTGATGGCTGTAGCTGGGTCGGTCTCAAATTCCCTGGCAAAACCGGCAACCCTGCTAATACCATAGTTAGATCCCAACCATACCTGCGATTTTTCATCGCTCCAAACGGCGTTTAATTGGTATTCACTTCCGGGCAACCCGCTGGTTCCTGCATGAAATGAAAAATGGGATCGCTCTGGCAGGAACAACTCAACACCGTCCTCATAGCCCAACACCAGGTATCCCTTTGGGGTGCTGGTCAGGCTGTTGATTTGCAAACTATGTAAATGATCTTCTGTGGTATACCGTGTAAAAACTCCATTCTCCAACTTGAATAGACCTGTATTTTCGCCAGAAAACCAAATTCGCCCCCGCTTATCTTCTGCTATGGAGTAGATTTTTTTCAAAGAAACCTCCAGGGCGTTTTCGTAACAGAACCATTCCCCTTCCTC
>CANHDG010000228.1 GCA_947459365.1 Saprospirales bacterium | reverse complement strand
AGATGTATCGGACGTGCGAATAGGCAAACACGTTACCATGCACCTCGACGCCTCTTCCGAAGCAGAAGCACGTGAAAAAGTAGAAACCGCCTGCAGCAAATTATTAGCTAACTTGATCGTAGAAACCTACCGCTACGAACTATCACCTGCTTAATTAAAGGTTTTTCATGCACGCTCATCAGCGACATACCGACCTGATTCGAGCAGAAGCCTCCCGATTAGGCTTTGATATGATCGGATTCGCCCGCGCTGAGCGCCTTGATGAACCAGCTGCCCGACTTGAGGCATGGCTGAATCAAGGCGCTCATGGACGAATGGCCTATATGGAAAATCACTTCGAACTCCGGATCGATCCTACCAAATTAGTACCAGAAGCAAAATCGGTAATCTGCCTTTCCTATAATTACTTTACACCCGATTACCAAGAGGATCCGGAAGCGCCTAAACTAAGCAAATACGCCTTCGGTGAAGATTACCACCACGTCCTAAAAGTAAAACTGAAAGAACTCCTCCACTTCATTCAGGAACAAATAGGGGAAGTAAACGGCCGATGCTTCGTCGACTCAGCCCCCATCATGGAACGAGAATGGGCCCAACGCGCAGGCCTAGGCTGGAATGGCCGCAATACCCTAACCATCCATCCTAAAAAAGGCTCCTTCTTTTTCCTAACCGAAATCATCTGCGACCTCCCTCTCATTTACGACAACCCTATCCGCGACTATTGTGGAACCTGCAGAAAATGCATTGAGGCCTGCCCAACCCAAGCAATTGCACCAGAAGGATATTTCCTAGATGCCTCTAAATGTATCTCTTACCTAACCATCGAACTGCGAGAGGAAATTCCCTCCAACCTAACCAATCAACTCGACAACTGGATGTTTGGATGCGATGTCTGTCAAGAAGTGTGCCCCTGGAACCGATTTTCTAAACAACACAACGAACCCAAATTCAATCCCCATCCCGAATTACTCCAAATGAAAAAAAACGAATGGGTAGAGCTAACTGAAGAAGTTTTTTCCACCCTGTTCCGAAAATCTCCTGTAAAAAGAACAAAATTTGCCGGACTTAGACGCAATATTGATACCCTTATAAATGCCTGATTATGAAGGTGAAAATTATTTATTTCATTGAATTTGTTCAAATTAAAAACAAAGAATAGTTGGGTGTTGTTACCTTTGACTCTTAGGTGCCATGGTGCCAACCAACTAATTTCGACTAACCAATGAAAATGTGCTTCTTTTACCAAAAATGAGCCGCGACAGGTTAATAACCCGTTGATCTCACCATTGATCAACATTCCCTCTATCCCCCTGGCTACGATTATAAACGGCTATGCAAGCACTCAAAGAAATAATTCATTTGCTGAGCCAAAATCAAATCCACCCGTTTGAACACCTCAAATCGGCAGATGGAAAGGCCACCCCATCTAAATTACTCACCCTCTACGAAGGAGTAGCCAACGGACAATTCAACACGGATATCGAAGCGGAAAAAGCAATCTATGGGGATCAAGCAGGTCGATCCGCCTACAGAAAACTGAAATCCGATCTCAGAGACCACCTCTTCGAGGCGGTTATGAATATCGATATACAACAGAGCGATTTCTCCGATTACCAAGCCGCCTATTACCAATGCCACAGACAATGGCTAATGGTCCGCATTCTAACCGGAATGAACGCCAATACCGCCGCACTAAGCCTCGCCGCCCGCCTCCTTAGACAAGCCGATCGGTTCGACTTTACCCTGCTCTGCATGGATATCGTATCTTTTCTTCGGTTACAATACGGCCTCCGCGAAAGCAACGATCAAAAATTTAACAAAGCCCAAGAAGACTTCCTCCAATACCGCAACCTGTACGACGCAGAATGCCTCGCAGAAGAACTCTACACCAACCTCATCGTTCGATACGTCAACCATCGCTCCGCTCAAACGGAAGTCCATGAATCAGCTGTCAATTATTATGAAAAAATTAAAGGGTACATGCAGCAGTACCAATCCTATAAACTACAAATGTATGGCTACCTAATTGGACTACTCAGCCATATTTCCGTAAATGACTACCAACGCGCAGAAGCGTTCTGTAATGAAGCCATTGATTTTTTTGGAAACCGCCCCTACGAAGCAAGAACCCCCCTTCAAATATTTCACTACCAAAACCTTATATGCAATATACAGCTAAGGCAATTTGAGGCCGGACGAATCTCCGCCCAAGAATGCCTTAAATACATGGAAGAAGGAACCTATAACTGGTTTAAATACCACGAACTCTTCCTACAACTCACTCTCCACTCAAAAGAGTACCAACCAGCAGAGGATACTATAAATCGAATTTTACATCACCCCCAATTCCATACCCTGCCAGAACAAGAGCAATCCCTGTGGTCTGTCTACAGTGCCTACCTGTACTACCTGAGCTTAATGGGTAAACTCCGCAACCATACACCCGAAAAATACAAGAATCCACTCTTCGAATCTCCCAGCCCCGTTTATTCTAAAGACAAAGGTATCTTAAGCATCACCACGATTATCGTTCGAATCCTAATCCTGCTGAAAGAACATAAATACCGTCAAATAATCGATGAACTAGATGATACCAACCAATACTGCTACCGACACCTCCGCGGCGAACAAACCAAACGCAGCTACTACCTGATTAAAATGCTGCTCTCCATACCCTTGGGTTTGTTCGATGAAAAACAAGTGCAACTAAAAGCCTCCTCCCTTTTTGAAAAGCTACAGCAAACACCTTTCCAGGTTGCTAATCAAACCCATGAATTCGAAATGATCCCTTATGAAGACCTCTGGGAAATGGCCCTAGAAAGCCTTCGGTAAATCCTTGTTTCTATAAATATTCCCTCCCGTCACCTATCTCCCAATTGCCAACCCCCATTTCCAACCCATTTCTATTCGAATTAATAGCATCTTTTGGCATCACCGCCAAGAATACAACTGCCCATTACTTGTCTATTTGATTTTTTTATCCAACTTTGCCAAGCTAAATCGGCAGCGAACATAAGCGCCGCTTACGTCGCTCCAAGTTCCACCACCAGTCCTCGTAACTACACCTATGACAGATCTAGACATCGCCAAAACCATCCAGCTCAAACCAATTCAGGAAATCGCTTCGCAACTTTCCATTTCCACAGAGGATCTTATCCTCTATGGAAAATTCAAAGCAAAACTTCCTCTCACGCTGATCGATGAATCCAAAATAGCAAAAAGCAACCTAGTCCTGGTCTCCGCAATCTCCCCAACTCCCGCTGGAGAAGGTAAAACCACCGTCAGTATCGGCCTCTCCCAAGGCCTTAACCGAATCGGTAAAAAAACCTGCGTCGTCCTAAGGGAGCCTTCCCTCGGACCCGTATTCGGAATTAAAGGAGGGGCAACAGGTGGCGGATACTCGCAAGTGCTCCCCATGGAGGATATTAACTTACACTTTACCGGCGACTTCGCAGCCGTCGAAAAAGCCCATAACCTGCTGGCAGCACTCATCGATAATAACCTCCAAAGCAAAAAACATAACCTGGGCATCGACCCCCGTACGGTCGTTTGGAAACGGGTGATGGATATGAATGACCGAGCTCTCCGACATGTCCTAGTGGGTCTAGGCGGTACCGCTGACGGCATACCCAGGGAATCTGGATTCGATATCACTGTCGCCTCAGAAGTAATGGCAATCCTCTGCCTATCCAAAAATATCACCGACCTGAAAGAACGACTCGGCAATATCTTTATCGGATTCACCTTCGATAAAAAACCCATCTACGCCCGAGACCTTAAAGCACATGGAGCAATGGCAATTCTGCTAAAAGAGGCTATCCAACCTAACCTGGTCCAAACCCTAGAAGGATTCCCCGCGATTATCCACGGTGGACCCTTCGCAAACATCGCCCAAGGCACCAACACGGTCATCGCTACCAAAACAGGCCTCTCCCTCGCAGATTACGTCGTCACCGAAGCAGGGTTCGGATCTGACCTGGGTGCAGAAAAATTCATGAATATCAAATGCCAAAGCGCCGGGCTTAGCCCAAAAGCAATCGTACTGGTAACCACCGTCAGAGCCCTCAAATACCATGGAGGCGGAGACCTTAAAAATTTAACCAGCCCAAACCCCACAGCCGTCAAAAAAGGCCTTTGTAACCTAGAAAAACACCTAGAAAATGCGCAACTGTTCGGTCTGAATGCCGTTGTTGCCATCAACCGTTTCACCACCGATACCGATGAAGAACTCTCCATCATCCTCGATCGCTGCAGCGAACTTGGCTCCAAAGCAGTCGTCGCAGAAGTATGGGCAAAAGGCGGATCAGGAGCCGAAAACCTGGCACGCGCCGTCGTAGAAACAGTTGAAAACAACCAAAATACCTTTCACCCACTCTACAATTGGAACTCACCAATCCAAGAAAAAATTGAAACCATTGCACAAAAAGTTTATGGAGCAGAGGGGGTAGAGTTCACTGCAAAAGCAAAAGCCGACCTCAAAAAAATTACAAAACTAGGACTGGATGGGGCAGCCATCTGTATGGCTAAAACTCAGAAATCGTTTTCAGATAACCCAGACCTGATAGGACGCCCCACAGGGTTCCGGATCACCGTCAGAGAAATCGAAATCGCTGCAGGAGCTGGATT
>CANHDG010000227.1 GCA_947459365.1 Saprospirales bacterium | reverse complement strand
GTCCCTGAAAGAGGACGCTGTAATGAAGGTTTACTCTATGGAGGGGCGCCTGGTGTATCAGACAACTATCCCTGCGAACACCAATCAAACGTTCATTGATCTCCGAAAGGCTTCGGCCGGTTTATATGCAGTTCAATTGTTGACGGGCCATAAACTCAAAATCATGAAAATTATCGTGAACTGATAGAGAGCAAGACGCTTTATTTCTCCAAGACTTAATTATACATATTAGGGTCAAAGTCCATCACGGATTTTGACCCTTTTTGTTTTATTAAGTGGTTTAATGAGACTCAAAAAGACATTATTGCATGCAGATAATGAGCGCCTGCAACAATTAGCCATCCCGAAATGACTTTGGGGCATTACCTCTAGCGGTCCTGCCTTTACGCTGGCCGGAGGTAAAAGTAAAATGATTCCGGAATTGACCAAGCCAGGAAAGCGAAGAATGCCTTAGGAAGCAGCCTGGCCGGCTGGCCGCAAAGGCGTTGTTATGCTTCGCAATAATCAATCAGAGTCAAAAGTGCCGCAAAACAACCATTTTCAACGCGCTGTATGCTTAGCCCATTCATGGCCATGCAGCGAAAGGCCAGCTGCTCAGATCCGACATATCAGTAAGTAAAGTGAGGCATAACGGTTTACGGCTTAGCGATGGTGGGGAATTCAAATCTCAAATGTTTCAGTTTAGTACAAATGTTTGATAGAATTCAAAATGCTCCTGACTTGTCCCTCTTAATTTTGGTTCGGTCATAAATAATTGATTATCTGTTATATAGTATTTTGTTTTGACTTTTTCACCGCAATAAAGTAGTTTTGGGGCATGAAAATAAGGATACTAAAGACTGCCTCAAATGCCAAAGCGGTTCAAATAGTACGGTATCAAAATAACAAACAAACTATCTTACAGCATATTGGCTCTGCCCATACGGAGGCCGAGTTAAATGAGCTACTGACAATAGCTGAAGAATGGATGAAAGATTTTTCCCAGCAATTATCTGTTTTTCCCGACGAAGGCCCGAACAAGCTTATTTACCTCTACAATGGCACATTTATTGGGACTCAATAAAATTTTTCTACCAACAAATTAGAGCCATTCAAAATATTATAGGGTTTTCTGATCACCCTTTTCTTTTGAATGATTTGGTGATTATGAGGTTTTTTGAAGATGCCTCGAAGCTTCGTTCTTTGGAATTATTGGAACAATTTTTTGGTATAAACATAATCGTAAAAGCTATTATAAGATAGCGCCACAATGTGTTGACTTAAAGGAGGTTGTAGAGATGAAAGTTGTAGAATTTGCCCAAAAACATTATTCATTCAACTTTGACATTGTTTTTTTTGATGTGACAACGTTTTACTTTGAGACCTTTGAGGAAGACGATCCAAAAAAGCAACGCTCAGCCCTGAAAAAGCTATTGCAATCGCCAAAACAATATTCTCGGTTCAGGTCACATTGCACACTGAAGAAACGGTATCCAGTACAATATATACCAGAGAAGAGCAGAACTATCTCGCTAAGTTGTTCGAATTTTGATTTTGGGTGTCCCAGGGTCGAAATCAGAAGATTGATTCTGTACTCAAATTTATCCTATACATTCTTATCGGATGGATCTATGATTGTTTTAATAATCTTATTGATTTGTCTAATTTCATCCAAAAGAACCAAAACCTACCGCTCTTCCTTCTCGTTTAGTAAGGTGCTTTTACGACTTTGCACGTTGCTTTAAAATGAAAACCCTAATTATTCTAGGCACTTTTCTGCTTGCTTCTGTTGCTTCCTTGCAGGGGCAGCTGCTTTATTTTAGCGTATCCTTCCAAACCAATGGCTTGCCACCAAATAATATCTTGTTTCGAATCGACGTGGCAACCTGCGAATATTGTCCTGTGTTGGATTTGCCCAATGGCAGTCTAGGGATCGGGGATGTTCTAATTTTACCCAATGGTGATGTGTTGGTTACTAGCCTTGTCAACGGGATAGAGCGTTTTGATCCACCGAATCCTGTCCCAGTGGCGAGTACGCCAGGTGTTTTTTTTGCGGGATATGTCCATCCGAATGGAACTATTTATTTGACCAATTCTTCTACCCTTTACACGTTTAATCCTTCCAATAATACCGTTAGTGTAGTGGGAAATTTCCCTTCCACGCTCAACGTAAACAGCGCGCTTTATTATTACAACGGAGTCTTGTACGTGGATGCTGCCATCAGTGCTACGAACGAACCGGTCTTGCTACAAGTAAATTTGACAGACCCTTCGGCCTCTGTAATAGTACCGTTTCCACCTAGTGGAATCCCTCCTATGATTACTTCTACACCCAACGGAAATATTTATGGGACCGATATGTTCAATAACATTACTATTGACCAGTTTGATCCGGTGACCGGGACTACTACGGTGATTTGTGACACTCCCCTTGAGCTTGCTGTGAATGGAATGGGTAGTGCCCCAGCTGGGACACCGGACCTACCCTGTATCTGCTTGGGGAATGCTGCTACCCCCGCACAAAATACCGTCAATGCCTGCGTGCCTAGTTCCGCTACGGTCAACTTTAACAATGACGGAGAGGTGTTGCCTTTTCAAGTGGTGCGCTATATTCTGTATACCAAATCTGTCTAATACCTTGGGAAGTATCGTTCAAAACAGCCCAACTCCGGTTTTTAACTTTGCCCCCCCTTGCAACCCAATGTTAACTAATATGTAGCGCAGGGGGTAGGCAACGATGTAAACGGCAATATCAGCCTGACGGACCCTTGTTTAGATTTGTCTACTCCAGTGACAGTAACCTGGCGACCCATTCCGGCAATCAATACCCTGACTGCCAATGCAGGGGCACTTTGCCCCGGGGTTTGTCAGCCAGTGACGGTAAACCTCAGCGGGACTCCTCCATTTGCGTACTCATGGCAGGTACAACAGAATGGCAATGTGATCACTCCGTTGCAGGTGGTTTTTAATGTAAACAATGCCACTTCTACCTTTCAGGCCTGTGTGCCCCCCAACGCTGGTACCGGTCCTGTACAGGTGGTGATTTGTGGTATTACAGATGCTTTTTGTGGAAATCCGTAAGCGTAAACGGAATATTTTGTGAGTTTGGTCCTTTACGTAAATGGAATCGCGCTTTTAACCTTTGGCGTCCTTATGAAAATCGCATTACCTGCTCATCTCTACGATTAAATAATAGAGTGGCATCCCTACGGTAATATTAAAAGGGAAGGTAACGCCGAGGGCCATTGGGATGTACAATCCAGGATCAGCTTTGGGAGCGGCAAGCCGCATGGCAGCAGGCACAGCAATATATGAAGCACTAGCGGCTAGGATGGCGAATATAAAACGATTGGCGGGATCGAGGGTGATAAACTGGCTGAAGAAAGCCGTCAAGCAGCCATTTACCGCTGGGATTAACAAGGCATAGAGGGTAACAAATCCCCCATATTTTCTAAAGGAAGAAAATCTTTTGGCAGTAACCATTCCCATTTCCAATAAGAAAATAGCCAAAAAGCCCTTAAAAATATCAGTTGTAAATGGTTTGATGCCCTCTGCTTGATGACTGTCGGCAATCAAACCAATGATCAGACTTCCGAGGATCAGTAAAACGCTTCCATTGGTGAAGGCGTGGTAGATGACTTCCCGCAAGGCTACTGGTTCCTGGGTGGATTTTTCCTCTTCAAAGGTTCGCATCAGGACTACCGCTACAATAATGGCGGGTGCTTCCATGAGGGCCATCACTGCTACCATGTGGCCGCCGGCACTTAGTTCCTGCATTTCAAGGAAGGACATGGCAGATACAAAGGTAATGGCACTGACTGAACCCAGCGAAGCGGCCGCTGCACCGGCATCGCTTATGCTCAGGCGGGTTCGAAGAACGAAAAAGGAATAAAGGGGTACAATGGAAGCCAATAAGAGTCCAAAAAGCAGGGAATAAATGACTTCAGAGGTAAAGCCACTGTGCGTCAGTTCTTGCCCACCTTTAAATCCGATGGAAAACAAGAGGTAGAGGGAGATGAATTTGCTGCTGGAGGCTGGAATTTCAAGATCGCTTTTTAGTCGTGCGGCTAAAATACCTAACAAGAAGAACAGCAGGGTGGGGTTGGTTAAGTTGCTGATAAGAATGGTAAACTCCATATTAAGATGTGTTTTAGAAAGCAGCGCAAAGTTCGGGAGTGTGTTAATAAAAAAGTATTTATCTTTGCTATCGAAAACATAATAACTATTTATGAATTACACCCTACATCAATTACGAATCTTCCAAAAAGTCGCTGAAACACTCAGTATTACCAAAGCGGCTGAGGCTCTGTATTTAACGCAGCCAGCGGTATCCATTCAATTGAAAAATTTCTTAAGCCAATTTGAAATACCCTTGTTGGAAGTGGTACAAAAGCGGATTTATTTAACGGAATTTGGGAGGGAAATCGCCTTGGCCGCCGATAAAATTTTGTCGGAGGTGGATGCAATTCAAGTTCGGATGCACAGTTACCAAGGGCGGTTATCGGGTCGGTTAAAACTATCGGCAGTTTCAACTGGTAAGTACATCGCCCCTTACTTTGCAGCGGATTTTATGAAGGGGCATCCAGAAGTAGAGCTCTCAATGGATGTGACCAACAAGACGCAAGTGATTACTAGTTTGGAGCGCAACGAGGTAGATTTTTCTT
>CANHDG010000226.1 GCA_947459365.1 Saprospirales bacterium | reverse complement strand
ACAACCCTCCCAAGCCGGTGTTTATGGCTGGATCGCAGAGGTGGATTTTTTGGATAACAGCACCCTTCGCCTAGAGGGAAATGCAACCCTGGTCCGCTAATGAAAGATTAGGAAACCAACCAGATTCCAAAAAGCCCAAGCAAAATCACGGCACCAAAACCCAAACTGACTGGGCGGTACAAACTGCGGTCTCCGTTAATCATGGAAATCGCCCATTTAAAAAGGGAGTTGGAGAGAATGGCTAACAAAACTACGGTTGCAGCCTCGGGAAGCCGCTCTGGTGAAGTAGCCGCCCATTTGGAGGTACTGATCGTAATGGCGTCACTGTCTGCCAAACCGGCGATAGCTCCTGACACATACGTCATCTTTCCTTCCATCCAGGTTCTGGAGGCAAACATCAGATAGGTAATTCCAATGTACAAAAACATAAATACCAGTGCATTGCGTATATCTAGGGGGTTGCCTGGTGCCAGTCCCGGAGTCTCTAAGGCAGGTTTTGAGCTGCGGAGAATTCGCCACAAGGGTAAAATACTTCCTAAAAAAAGCAAAAACAGCGGCAAAAAAAGTAGCTTTCCAAGGGCAGCAGAAAACACACTGGTCAGCAAGTACACGCGGACATACATCACGGAGGAGGCGAGTACAATCCCAGCTCCCAAAACATCAGCATAATCTTTTCGTTCTTTACTTCTTGCCGAAAAAGACCAAGCAATTAGGGTAGACGAAATAAGACCTCCAATCACCGCCGTAAGAAGAACACCTCGGTGCACCCCCCCAAATTTCAGCATAAGGTACCCAGCAAAGCTTATGGAGAGCACCAAAACCACTACCCAACCGATTTCTTGAAAATTCAACAATCCCTCAGGACCGAATTGCTGGTTGGGCAACATCGGTAACAACAGCAAGGCAAGGACAATAAATTTCAAAAAAGCCGAAAGCTCCTCTTGGGTTAACTGACGTACCACAAAATGCAACTGCTCCTTCAAGGACAGGACCACCGTAGTTACGACCACCACTGCCAAAGCCTCTTGTCGGTATCCCATGGAAATCGCAATTCCTAACAACAAAATGAGGAGCAAGGCAAGTTCAGTTGTTAAGCCAGTCTGCCCGTTTCGGCCTTGTAAATAATGCCCAATCACCACCAGCAAAACCATCCCAGCCAATAAAAGAACAGCCAATTCCCAACGTCCAGTCTGCCCAAGCCAACCTGCCAGGTAACCTAAGATGGCCGTTAGACTAAACGTGCGAATCCCTGCCAAATGACCCGGTTCGCCCATGGTATTAAACTCCCGCTCCAGACCAATGATAAGGCCCACACCAAAAGCAACTAAAAGGCCCGTAAAGAAAGGCGGAAACAACGACTGAAAGGCTGCAATTACATCCATTTTGATTTAGTTGCCAGATTTCTTTTTCTGGAAGGGGTTCCATTTTTCCAGATTTTTCTGGGCCTCTTCTACTGTTTTGGGCACTTTCAAGCCGATGCTGTCGCGTTTACCCTTTCCCGTATCAATACCAGTAGCCTGTTTGAGTTGATTGTTCACCTGATTTTTCAGCTGACTCGCCAGGTTTTCTTTTACCCGATCGAGGGAGTCTTTTACGCGCTTCATGGCAGCCTCTCCTTGGAATTTTACTTTATCCAGTTCTTTTTGCGCTAAGGTATTAAGGCTGTCCTTGGCTTTTTGAACATAATCAGTGGCGATTGCTGCCACCTCTTCTTTGATCGTCGATTGTCCGTCGCTGCCCAGCACTTTCATGGTCACTTTTGGGTTCTCCATTGTACCGGAAATATCAAATCGGGTATTGATAAATTCTCCCTGGTTCAGGCTGATCCCTGCCTTGCCAGCTTCGGCGTTTAAAAGTGCGAGACCACTGCTGGCAGCTACTCCGAAGGCTTTTTTTGGAATTTTAGCGACCACCTGGCAGTTCATTTCTGTGGAAATACCATATGTCCCGCCCACTCGAAGGGCTACTTCCCCAACCTTTACGTCAAAAGGTTTGAGGGTAATGATCCCGTCTTTCATTTCAAACCAGTTTTTGGTATTTCCTAGGTTGACCCGTTTCAAGCTCTCTAACTGGAGCCGATCACCCATTACCTGAAGGGGTTTTACATTATTGAGCGCAGCGGTGATGGTTTCCAAAAATCCAGCTGCGGTAAGGGTTGAAAAATCAGGCATCATATCTTTCCCCAAGAAACCACTCATGGAAAGGGCAGTATTAAATTTCCCATCGATTAGCTTGGCGATGGGGGCAATTGCCTGCACCGTATTGAATTGTTCAAAAGCGGATTTAAAGGGCATATTTTGCATGGCTACATCCATGTTAAAGCTGGGCTTGCTGAGGTCTTGGGTGTCGTACAAACCCACGAGTGCAATTTGCCCTCCAATCACCGATGCAGTACAATTTTCCAAATATGCCTTTTGGGCTTTGACGATGATTTCCCCTACCAAATTGGTCAAATCCAGATTGGTGTATCGGATTTTATCGAAGTTCCCCACTAACCGCAGATCCATGTTTTCCGGAACCGGAAGAACGCCTTCTTCCGCTTTAGCCTCCGCACCAGCAGTAGGTTCTTCCGTCATAAATGGATTCAGATCAAAAAAGCGGGAACGAAACCGTACATTTCCAGTAAGAGTCTGATTATCAAATAAATAATTCCAGGCATTGTTAATCTGCCCATCTCCTGACAAATCGCTTTCGCCCATGCGCAACCCAAAATTGGAAATATCCACTTTATTGGGCAAAAAGTGGCCCTTCATTTCTAGGTCCTTGATGGTGTAGGCATCGTACAGTAGTTCTTTTATTTGACCATCCACTGTAAAATCCCAGCGATCCATCGGAGCGGCGGCTGATTCCTGGTCGGCCGGAACCGTCTCATCGGTCTCGGGTCCCATTAATTCATTGGCATCGATTCGATTGGAGCGGAAAACAAAAGCCCCCCGCATGGTTTCTTTGGTAGAAAAATAAGCCAATACATTGTCAATTTGTCCTTGCATGGAAAAATCACTTTTCCCAATTTGCCCGCTAAATTGCTTTATTTCTACTTTTTGAGGCGAGAACACCGTGTTTAATTGCTGCAAATAAACGGCTGGCTGGCCTTCCGCTTTAAAACGCATCTGCTCTAGGTCAAAGCTACCCTTAACATTCATTTGTTCGTATTGGCCCGCATCCATCTGGTTCTTGGAGGCTTTGAGCGCCAAGTTGGAGCGGAGCGAACCCGTGAATTCCTGAACACCTTCCATCGGAATGGCCTTCGATAAATCGGCCAAATTTAATTGCCCATTTAACTCTAGGTCGACGGTTGGGTTGGTTACAGGAGTTTTTAGGAAAAAATGCCCATTTAATTGGTTATTCCCAACTTGTAGGGCAAATGCAGGAATATCCAGCTTTAAGGTATTTAAGGTTGGACCAGGTAAGTTGGCCGTTAAATCTAGGTTGAACTGGGAGATGCCCAATGGCAAACTCGGGTATTGCACGCTCCCATTTTCCACCACCAAGTTGGTCAAAAGGCTTGGATACACGGATTTATCCGGGTTGGTTTCGGAACCATAGTATTTCCCTTTTGCTGTGGCACTAAACCGGAACGATCCTGCTGCTTTCACCGATTTGAAATCGTCGGTGTAGGCACCAGGCACCAACGAAAACAAGGATTTAAAATCGGTCTTAGGAGTACTCAACCGAATATCCATTAACAGATCGGTATCATTGGGTAGCTCTACCCAACCATCCATCAAAAGCGCAAAGTGATTGAGCTGCGCTTTATTATCAATCAAAGTAAACCTCATTTTCCCTATATCCGCCTTCATCGTGGCGTCCCAATCAAACCGAGCTTTTTGAAGATAGGAAACACCGCCGTACGCCACATTCATTTCTTGGGCGCGAGTCTGCATCACCAAGTCGTACACATCGGTATACAGATCGCCTTTCCCTTCATGGTCCACCGCTTTAAGCTCCATCGTCATATCCAATCCACGGTCATCGTAGAGTAAGTTGCCGTTATGAATCGCATAAAATTCCAGTCGGATCGGACTTTCCTCTGCAGTCGTGGTGGCCTTTTCTTCAGATGCAGGGAGGGTAATATCATAATTGGCCATGCCATTGGAAAGCACATATACCTTAATGTCTGGCCGCTCCAGCTCAATTCCTTTGATACTTAATTGCTGTCCGAATAGCACCTCCCAGAGATCAATTACCACGTCCAACCGATCGGCCGCCAATAGCCGAACGCCCTCAAAAGGACCGGGGCCGTTGGTTACGGAAATGGTCTCGAGCCCAACTGACAAGTCAGGAAACGAGCGAAATAAGGAAATATTTACAGTACCAAATTCTAGCGTGGCCGTTAACTGCTCATTAGCCGCTTTTTTGATGGCTGCAACCAACTCATCCTTGTAAAAATACGGTAAGGCAAACAGACCACCAACTAGGAGGGCAAAAACGGCAGCCAAGACAAGGAGTACTTTTTTCATAGTTGGGAGGTGTTTAATAGAATGATATGGGTGAAATCCATGTTTCAAGCAAAGATAAGGGCCTTGTCACATATAGATGGGGTCCTTTTTTTTCAAAAAAAGAAGAATCATTTTGTACATACTTAACAATGCCTTTTTTACTTCAATGAGATGCTGTTTTTCAGGAGACGGAACCTCTTTTCTTAAGAATCGAAAGCCTGTGATT
>CANHDG010000225.1 GCA_947459365.1 Saprospirales bacterium | reverse complement strand
CGCAGTGGATTGTTGTTGGTGCGCCTCCACCACGTTGGTCTCCAGCGTTTGAAAAGCTCGCAGCCATCGGGCAGCGGCTAGGCACTGCTCCATGTATTCTCTCGTCTTAATCTCTTCCGCTTGCAGGTCCAGGATATTCTGCTCCAGCTCCTGACGATCTTGCTCGTTGAGCAATTGAATTCTATCTAACTGCGCGGTCAGTTGACGCAGTTTTGATTCTTCCTCCCTGAACCGGCTGAAGATCTTCATCGAAATGGTCGAGTAAATACCGGTTCCGGACAGTTTTTCGAGCAAAGCAGCCTTGTCCGCGGAACTGGCTTTTAAAAAAGCCGTGAAGTCCCCTTGCGCCAACAAGACAGAACGGGTAAATTGCTCGTAGTTGAGCCCGGTTTTAGCTTCTATTGCAGCTTTAAAATCTGAAGCCCCCGTCACGATGTGGGAGGGGTTATCGGGGCATGTCAGCTGGTTTTTACTCGCTTGAAGGGCGCCTGTCGCTTGTTCCCTGGCGCGGCGAACTTCCCAAATGGCTTGGTACCGCACTTGATCTACCCCTTGGAAATCCACCTTAGCGTACCCCCTCCCTGCTCCTTTTCGGAGGATGTTGCGCACATCGTGGGTGGCTACTTCGTTGTTTTGCTGGTCGGCAATTTTTACCGATCCATCCCTCCAGTTGTTGTACCGGGGCGCATTTCCGTATAAAGCGAGGCAGATGGCATCCAAAATAGTGGATTTGCCCGCCCCGGTTGGACCGGTGATGGCAAAAACGCCGGCACTGGCAAGCGGTTCGCTGGTGAAATCAATAATGTATTCGCCCTTCAGTGAGGCCAAGTTGAATAATTCGAGTCGGAGTATTTTCATGCTTGATCGGGTTGGTTGATTTGGTGGGTGATTTCAAGAAAACAATCCAGCAGGTTCTGGGGCAGTTCGGTTCCGTACTCTTCCTGGTAAGCACGACGCAGCAGCTCATCGGGCTGCAGCGTAGCGGGATCATGGAAAACCCGCAAATCGCCCAAACTGGTTGGTTCCGTCAGGCTTTGGTAGCTGACACTGATTTTCACCAGCCGCACGGGCTTGTTCTCCAGCGCTTGATCAATCTGGTTCCGCAGACTTGGCTCTGGTCCCTCCAAGAGGACCCTCACCTCCAGGTAAGGCTTTTCCTGACCCTCCTCCAGAGGCTCCAGGTTATTTAATTCCTCCAGCACCTGATCGATGGGCTGGAATTGAAAAGCAGGTATCCGAAGCAAAGGGATCCGGACTGGAATTTCCAAAAAAGTAAGTTGTTGGAGTTGGGCGCCTTCCAGCTCCAGCAATACCACTTGGTGCCGGTAATTTCGCTCTGAAAACGACATGGGCAGTGGACTTCCAGAGTAGCGGATGTGCTCTCTATTGCCCACCGCTTGCGCCTTGTGGATGTGCCCCAAGGCTACATAGGCAAAGCGTTCGTCAAAAGCTCCAGCTGAGATGCCTTCCAGACCGCCCATAATGGAGCGCTCTACCTGGTCCAGGTCGGAAACCTGGGCTTCCACCGCATGCAGGTGTCCCATTCCGATCAGGGCTTGATGCGGCTCCAGCCGCTCCCGGGCGTACGCAGCAGCGGCGCTGTAAAAGGCTTCCACTCCTGCTTGATAAGCTTGCGCTGCGCCTTCCACGCTCGGGTAATCCCCCATTCGGAGATAGGGGACCGCTAGGCAGTACGCGCGAAGCTCCCCCTGCCGGTTGCGCAACGGAATCAGCATTTTTTCAAAATTGATTTCGCCCTCCGCAGTTCGCTCCGGACTCCCCACCAAGAAAATGGTGGAAGATTCCAATAAAGGTTTTGGGACCTCCAATCGGGGGGCCGAATCGTGGTTGCCCGCCGTAGCGATGATGTGCAAGTGCGGCATCCGCTGACTGGCTTCTTTTAAAAAGGTATAAAACTGTCGGATAGATTGGGTGGAAGGACTTGGGACATCAAAAATATCCCCGCTGATTAACAGCACCTCCACTTGGTGTTCCTCCAGGGTCACCAACAACCAATCCAAAAAGGCCTGGTGTTCTTCGGTTCGATCCTGGTCGTAGAAAAGCTGTCCAATGTGCCAATCGGCCGTATGAAGTACGCGCATGAGATTCCAGTTTGTTTAAAAGAGAAGGGGAAAGGGGTGGCTTGAAATGGGGTAAAAGGGCCTATAAAAGCGGGATGGTCAGCACCGGAGGAAGACCTCCGATTGGCAGACAACAAGGCCTTTCAGCCAATACCATTAAATAAGGGAATGTACGTAGAACGGGGTGTATTGGTTTTGTCATTCAAAAATGGTTTAGAATGTTAAAATACAGCGGCCGAAACCCTTTTTTCCGAAATCCTACACCTTATATGGCAGCGCGGTGAAGGGTGGAAATACTGATAATAACGTCACAAGGTAATCATTCAGTTCCGAAATTACCAAATTTTTACCGTTTAATTTTGCAAATAACCGTGGATTACAGGGTGAAAACCCGAAAAAGTCAGGATTAGTTCCCTCCTGCTTCTTTTTCGTTTCCAAAACGGCGGAGGGCTATTTTTAGAACCGTTGATGCTTGTAAGTATTGTGTTAAAAAAGTACTTATCCTAGTCATTTATGGACTGCCCCCTTTTTATTTTTCCGAAAAAGACAGGTTACAACATAGTACTTACAAGGCTTTAATTTTTAAAAGTGCCGATTGCCGGGAACTATTTTCCAGTGCTTTTTGCTTTATGCTCTTTATCCGGCGCAAGCGGTGGGAGACTGCCGTCCGCAATTACCCCGTTCCCATTGTTTAACTCAATTCAATTCTTCAATGGCCAAGCACAAAGCACCCCAAAAAGCCCCTGATACCAAATCCTGGCAACTCATTGACCAAGGGGTTCCCTGCGCAGTTTTTATCAGCCCACGCCCTGGACTTCCACCCGCTAGCCCCGGAGCTCTCCTGGATTTGTACAACCGACTCAGTCACCCCGACAATCGCCTGATCCAGCAAACCGCCTATTGTACCGGCCCCGATCCCCACCAACTGTACTTTGAAGAATGCTTGTTGGTAGACTCCCTCGACCGCGATACTGCCCTGGATATTGCCCGTGATTACGGTTTGCCTGCCTTTTTGTACCGCGATCAACAGCACCTGTTGCTGGTTGAAACGGCGGGAGGATGGGCAGATCAGTGGCTCGCTTACCAGTCGTCGGAAGGCCAAAACCCACTCCCCATCAGTGCCTTCCAATTGCTCATTGGCTACAAACAGCTAATCCGAGCCCATTTTTGGGAGTGCCGCGAACTCTTGGGCTTGGTAGAAGTGTGGGACCATCCGGACTATAAACCAGGCAGCTTCCGGGACCCCCATCGGCCTCCTTTAGGCGAAAGTCAGTTGATTTTTCAATAGGGCTATTACCAGTTTTACCCCTTATTTTACCACTGGTTACTTTTTTCGACCGCTTGTTATTTTGCGCTTGCAGGGATGAAACGGAATAAATACGTTTGTATTCGGATTGCGCCATAAAAACGGGCCCTCTTCAATACAGCAGTAAAGAAGGGGCCCGGCATTTTTAGCCCTCCAAAGCGGGTAAAAGAACTGCCTTCTTTCACAGGGGAGGGCTCTTTTCCGATGAACGAACACCCTCTTTACACCCAAGTTAGCTCCTCAGGGTTTATGCTCTCACGGTTTCAACGCGTAGTTCAACTTGCCGATCAACTGCGATCCGCCCCGGTAGAAATCCCTCCCGGTGCTCCGATCGTATTGGAAGACCAAGGGAGCTTGCACCGATTAAAGTACCAGCTTCAAGTCTATGGTTTGCAGTCTGGCATGGTCCTTTTCTTACAAGTGAATGAGGTAAAGCGCAGCCTGCTGCTCAAGGATACCATTTCCGTTCCCCTCCGCATCCCCAGTCCCCTGGGCTGGTTGGGCGTCAACGTAGCGGTGGAACGCGCCCCAGTCGAAGCCCCGCAAGTGCGGTTTCAGTTAAAAGTGACCCTCCGACTAGGACTGCTCGGCAGCTACACCCTGGTGGACCGCAGCCTTCAGTACAGCTCCTCCGCGGAGCTTTCTTCGGAACTGCCCGCGGTCACCGACGCCTCCATTCGGGTGCTGGTAGGCCTGCTCCGCTGCTCCCCGAGCGGTTCCTCCTCGGCCGAGGTTCTTGCGGAGTTTATGATTTCCCTGGGCCTGAACGCCGAGCAGCAGGCGCTTTATCGGGGCTTACTGGACTCCCAAGTACCTTTGGACATCCCCTATGAAGTGCTTCGAAACAATCCATTGAGCCAGGACCTCCTCCCAACCCTCCTGGGGTTGCTTCCCGAGCAGGCAGTCCCGGACGCCCCAGTCCTCCAATATTTACAACACACCTGCGAGCAACTCGGACTGGATCCCAAAGAGGTCCTGGCCAGTCTGCCACCGGTGCCGCAAGCAGCATCCCACCCACTTTCTAACTAAACCTCTCGCGCTCATGTACTTAGCAAACACCTTTCAAGAATACGCCATTTTGGCCCTCGTACTCTTTGTTGGAGTGGTCGGTTTTTTGATCGGCACTGGACAAGCCGGCTTATTGATTGCCCCCCGGGAATACTGGGCAAGCAGCCCCTTGGAGATATTTGGTAAAAAATTCAAAGTCGGCTGTACTACGTCCCTGCTTCTGATGTATTTGGTGATTCAATTGTTGGAGGATTGGTTGAAATAGGGGCTTGGGG
>CANHDG010000224.1 GCA_947459365.1 Saprospirales bacterium | reverse complement strand
TTCCTCAGCATATTGGATACCAAGATCAGGTTAATCAGCCAATTTAGTGGGGTTTTCATAAAAGCCTCCCGAATAGGAGGTAAGAGCAGCGCTGTATCAGGCCTTGGCACGCACTCATGGGGCGTAGCCCCTTGGATGAGCGCTTCGTTCTAAATCGCTGCACTTAGATTACAGAGCTAAAGCCTTCCGCCGTTTGGTTAATGTCTTGTGCTCCAACCAACTTTTGCCTCTGGATTAAACCCACCCCAAAATGGAATATTTGATAAGAAAGACCAGGTGCCTCACGAGGCAATTGATTTCCTTAACTTAATGGTGGTGGGCTACGCCCCTTGGATGGGAGCAAAAGCGGGTGATTGCCTCAGGTATTTAGGTAGGGGACCTGCCTTTCTTCGTTGGTGCAAGGCCCCTTTTTTTGCTACAGCATAAACCGGCTGCTGCTGTACATTCCAAAGATTCCCAAGCCATTTTCCAAGTTGTTGAAGACCGATACGGGCTCTACAAAGGGATTGCCGCTTGTATTATACTGTTGGTAGTAGGAGCGTGACCACTGATAATACTCTTTGGTGCAATTGCGGATCCGGATAAAATACCGCGGTTGAAATTCGTTGGCAAACAAGTAGTAGCTCGTTTCCAACTTAAAAACATACGGCTGGCCATTGAAGCTACGATCGCTGATGAGGCGGGTATTCCCCCAACCTTCCAGTAGGAGTGGATCGAAGGTTCTTCGGATGTACAGGTCTTCTGATACCGATTCGAGGGTGTCAAAAGTAGGATTGCCTTGCGGGTCGAAGCCGGTGAAGGATAAGTAGGTAAAAATGGCCCCCAGGCTGAGTTCATAGTGGTTTTCGCTTTCGGCGGGATCCTGAAAACTAACTTCGATCTGGTAAACGACCTCTTCGGGTTGATTCGTGGGCGGTCCTTGGGTGACTTTACTACTCAACAGGGCGTTAATGGGGGGAGGGGCTGATTGCATGGCGGTTACAGTAGGGAAATCGGGATGGCTCACTTTGATTTCGTACTTTTTTCCTACCTCAACAGGATTGGGTAGCGCTCCCAGGTAAACGAAACTGGAATCCGGGCTTAGTGGGCTGAGCGTGGTTATTTTTTGACCGTCTTGCCACCATTCCACCTGAGCGCCGGCTACTTGCCATTTTTCTTCCGTTTCAACGGTTTCCAGGATGCCATAATTTCGGGTGAGGAGGAGTTTGATCGTGTCGTCTCCTGTTTGAACGAACTGATGAAAGACCAGTTTGGGTTCGTATGCGGGTGGATCAATTTCGACTACTTGGTTAAAAAATTGTTCGCAGGAGTTCATAGAGACCAAGAGGGTGCTTGCTGCGAGCAGTGTTACTATAGTGCGTTTCATAATTGTTACTATCAAATTTGAAAAGTGAGGAGGGGCGTCTGACTAGAATTTGAAGCCCCAGCTTAGGTAGGGGATGACGGGGAACAAAGCGGCTTTTTTGAGGACTTCTTTGTCTTGAAAGGTGCCGTCCGGCTGCAGAACGGGTTCGTTGTCCCGGAAGAGAAAGAACGGATTGGCACGGTTGTAGCCATTGTAGGCGCCCACTGACCAGGTTCGGGTGTATCTTTTTTTCTTTTTGGTAAAATCCAACCCAACGTCCAGTCGATGGTAATTGGGCATTCGGAAATTGTTTCGGTTGGGGGTATGTTCGTTTTCGTAGAGGAAATAGTTGAACGATTGGCTGTAGGGTAGGGGGCCTTGGTAACGGGCATTTCCGAAGGTAACGGCATTGCCGGTTGCGAATACCCAGGTGGAGGCGAGGGAGATTCGTTCGTTGAATTTATAGGCGGCGGTGATTTCGAAATCATGTCGGCGATCAAACTTGTAGGGGTATTTTTCACCGTTATTAATTTGATCAAATTGTCGCCAAGCCCAAGAGAGCGTGTAGCCCACCCATCCAGTGAGTTTGCCGGCTTTTTTTTGTACAAAAAATTCGGCTCCATAGGAGGTACCTTTTCCTTGGGAGATGCGGTCTTCCCAGCCTTGAAACTGGAACGCACTGGCGCCTTCATTAAAGGCGATGACGTTGTTCATTTCTTTGTAGAACACCTCAATGCTGGTTTCGTACCCTTTCCAGGTTTTGGCGGCACCGAGGGCGGTTTGCCAGGATTGTTGGGGCCGGACTTTCGAGGTGGTAGGCAACCAGAGGTCGGTGGGCAGTCCGATGGTTTCGTTGGTGAGCAGGTGGATATATTGCTGCATGGTACTATAGGCAGCTTTTAGCGACCATCCACGTTCGAAACGGTAGCGCAGGTTGACGCGGGGTTGGAGGGCGGAATAGAATTCACCTTTTACCTGAAAACCGGAGAGGTGTAGTCCAGCGTTGATTCGAAGTCGGTCTGTTATTTTCCAATCATCTTCGGCATAGAGGGCAAATTCAGCGGCCTGGATATCGGGTTCAACTTGGTTGTTGGTGATATTCAGGGTATCGTTGGAGTCGACGGAGTAGATTTTGGAGCGGAAGTTACCGGGCTGGAAATTGTGCAAGATTACCCCGGCACCCATTCGGACATAATGGTCTGGGTTGGGCACATAATCCAGGTCTATTTTACCTGCCCAGTCGTTAATTCCGGAGTTGTAATTGAGCTCAAAAGCAGACTCTTGGGTAATTTTCCCTTGTTGGTCGAGGGTTTTATCTTCGTTTGCGAAGTTGGTATTAAACTGGTACCGGCTGTAGGTGAGGGTCGTATTGGCGAAGAGTTTGGGGTTGAAGGTATGGTTCCAGCGGAGGGCGGCGGTTCGATTTCCCCATCCCAGTCCATTGGCAAATTTGCTTTCATAGCGGGTTCTGTTTTGTTGGTCTTCGTTTTTTTCGGAAAACCGCAGGTAGAAGGCATCGCTTCCGCTGTAATAGCTTAAGTAGAGTCGGTCTTTGTTGGAAAATCGGTAATTCACTTTGGCATTGATATCGTCAAAATAGTAGCCGGTGACACCTTCGCTGCCGTCTGACCGGAATCCTGCTTGGATAAGGGGGCGTGCCAGGAGGTCGATATAGGTTCTTCTTCCGGAGACGATAAAGGAGGATTTTCCTTTTTTAAGGGGGCCTTCGAGCGTAAGTTTAGAGGCCACTAGTCCGATGCTGCCTTCTCCGTGAATGGCTTGGTCATTTCCTTCTTTCATGGTGATATCGATGACGGAGGAGAGTCGGCCGCCATAACGTGCAGGGAAGCCTCCTTTGATGAGTGATACGTCCTTAATGGCGTCGGTATTAAAGACCGAGAAGAAGCCGAATAGGTGGGAGGCATTGTAGACGGGCACTCCATCGAGCAGGATGAGATTTTGGTCGGGGCCGCCACCGCGCACGTAAATACCGCTTTGGCCTTCGCCTCCGCCGGATACGCCGGGCAGTAATTGTAGGGCTCTGAGGATGTCTTTTTCTCCTAGGAGGGCGGGGATGTTTTTAATTTGTTCGATGGGGATATCGATACGGCTCATTTGCGCCCGTTCTTCGATTTGTTCATAGCGTTCTGCGACGATTTCCACTTCTTGCAGAACGGAGGTTTCTTCAAGGGAAATAGAAGCTTCCAGGTTGGACTTTAGTGAAAATGCTTGAAGAAGGGGTTTATAACCCACATACGATACACTGATTAGTATGGAATCGGCGGCGGGGAGGGTAAGGCTGTAGAACCCAAAGGTGTTGGTAACTGCTCCTTTCCCGGAGCGCAGCTCGCGGATAGTGGCTCCGATGAGTGCTTCTCCGCTGTTGCGATCGGTAATGGTTCCACTGAGGGTATATTTGTTTTGAGCATTTAAGGAGGTCAAGTGGATTCCGAGGCACAACAACAACAGCAGTTGGTTTTTTCGGAGGAAAGTTAAAGTCATACGTTCGTTTTTGACTAATAGACGAGCAAAAGCTTGTTTGGGCTGTATTGGGTAGCCAATTTTAACATTGTTTTAAGTGCTGATGTCGGATAGTATATAATAGTTCGTTTAGGGAACGCTTGGGCGGGTATTTTTCCTTGTTTTTTTGTTGGTTGGGAATGGGTTGGTAGGAAGTTCGCTGCAGGGGCATGGGGGTGCCGCTGGAATTCCGCCTTGTTGGAGGGCTTTTCCGGCATACAGGGTGAGGGTACTCAGGGGGTCGAGTGATTTGTTGGGTGTACTGTTCAGGCGGCAGAGTACCCGGAGTGCTGTTTCGAGGTTTTGCTCGTTATCTACGAAATCGGTAGCCCCAAAAGGGGCGTTCTCTCCGGACTCCTTTAGTGGTTTTTTTAATAGAAATGGGTTCACTGGCGGTGCTCGCTTGGTGGTAGCGGTTGTAGGCGACAATGGCGTAGGTGTAAGATGCGCCTTCTTGGAGGCTGTGGTCTGCCCATTTCCATTGTTCTTCCGGAAAGGCGTAAGGCGTGAGCGCGAGTAGGTTTTCTGGATTGTTAAAATCGCCGGTTTTTTGTCCCTTAAATCGATAAATCCCGAAGTAGTAGGGCATTTCATCGGGGCTCAGTACTTCGCAGGCGCTCCAGGAGAGCCGGACAGAATCGCGTTCCGTTTTAATCCGACAGAATTGGGGCGTTACGGGGGTGGTTTGGTTAGCTAAGTCGGGGGTTGGGATGAGAGCGGGTGTTTTGAAGAGGCTGTTTCGGAGGCTGTCTTGTACTCCCAGGGTATTGTTGCGCAGGGTTTTGATGGAGAAAAAGATGCTCCCGTTCACCCCCGGCGTTTGTCGGTTGAGGGCGATTTGTCGGTTGGTCT
>CANHDG010000223.1 GCA_947459365.1 Saprospirales bacterium | reverse complement strand
GGCCATTGGGCGCTGAAAAATAAAAAAAAATCCCAGAATAAAAAATAGCACTTTTAACCAACGGTCGAAAAGGGGGTATTTCTGGTCAAATAAAATAACCAGTGGTACAACTTTTTTTCCACATCCCAAAAAAGAGGCAAAAACGATGCACCTATTTGTTAAATAAATAATATGTAAAAACGAGAAAGCAGTACATTTTTTAGCCCATTTTAGGACTTTAAAAGCCATCCCGATCATCCCTCAGGCTGGTCTGATTACTTCACTTTTTACACTCGGAGTACACTAGACAAAGGTATTTTTCGTCTGTCGCCTGCCCGGGACGAAATGCCCATAAGATATGCGCTTGTGGTAAGAAGTTATGAGTAAGACGCATAGCAAGCCCAGGGCAATATCCAACCGGACACCCCCAAAAAACGAATAAATTTAACTGTTAATATAAAAAAATGCCTGGATCTGTGCGCTCGTACAGTCCAGGCATTTCAACCGTTGGGAAACCAGAAAAGTCCAAGTCTAGTAGGCATCGACACTACCGCCCTTTGAGTGCACATAGCTGACGCTTTGTGGTAGGGTTTACACAGCGATTAGGGCGGTTAACAACCAGACAGAATGTCGAATTATAAATTTGAAATTCGACATTCTTCATTCCCTACTGCCTCAAAATTTTCTCCATCGCCTTCCCCTTCGCCAACTCATCAATGAGCTTGTCCAAGTAGCGAATGTGGCGCATCAAGTCGTCCTCAATCGCTTCTACTCGGTACCCACAAATCACTCCGGTAATCTTGGATACGTTGGGGTGAATCGAAGGAGCCTCCTTAAAAAAAGTTTCAAAATCCGTCCGCGATTCCAATAGCCGCTGCAACTCAACCGAATCATAGCCGGTCAGCCAAAAAATAATGGCATCTACTTCCGCCTTGCTGCGGCCTTTTCGCTCGGCTTTCGCAACGTAATGCGGATATACACTCGCAAATGCCATCTTAAATACGCGTGTTTGAGACATACCTGTATAACGATCCTTTAGATGAATACTCCTTATCTCCCTCCAACCATTCTACGGTTGGCAGGACGGAAATACCAAGACCCTAGGATGAAAAAAGTCTGAAATACGGGCCCCAACAACTCAGAAAAAGCGTGTCCACACGCGAGGTGGGATACCAAGGCTCCCGACATCACAAAAAACAGGCCTGCATACGCCCATTCTTTTATCAAAGGGAAACCAGGTACCAAAATTGCCACCACCGCCAGTACCTTCCAAACACCAATAATCTTGAAAAAATAAAGCGGATAACCCAGCGAAACGGCTATCTCCGCCATTTCTGGCACCGAAATCACCTGCGCCATCCCACTAAACAGCATTCCAAAACTGACCAAAGCAGTAAAAACCCAGTATAAAATTACATTTCTCTTTTCCATAATTCAAATCAGTTAGCCAGTTTAACAAGTAAGGTAGCCACCACTAAAAGGGTCGCAAAATGATAGGCGAGGTTAATAGCGGTCAACTTCCAAGACTTGCGCTCCCAAGTAACCGCCCCAATGTGCGTTGGCACATAAAAACCCAACCAGATAAAAAAAGCAGACATCCCAATAAACGTCCAACTCTGCAGGCCAACTTCTTCCATACCCGGCATATAACTCCAAGCGATCAAATCAAAAGCGTAACAATAGGCCGTTAAAAAATTACCCACCACCATCAACAACATCCCCCGAATCATCACCCATTTGTCCGGACGATCGTCGAGGTTCATCCCCATTTCAGCCGCCCAGGCTTTTCCAAATAAAGGACCATACCAAAGCGCCCCCAAAAAAAAATTGGCTACCACAGCAATGCCAATCGCTAAGAAGTTAATAGAAATTTCCATAATACATAAAGTTAGTTAATCCGCAAAGAAAAGCAAATCAACCAACTACTAAACCCCAAAAACACCTTATATTATCTGTTAAATTTAATGCATGCCCTCAAAAACACTTTCCCTCCCATCAAAGTAGGATTTTATCCATCAAAAAACAACGCAATTAGACACCTGTCCGCAACCATTTGAAATCAAGGAAAACCCTCCCATTTGCTTGTATCCACAATTTTTACTCTTTTCCCACCATTTTCCTGTATTTTTGACTCCGCTAATTTGATTACATCCCCTTGGGTGCACACCCATTGCAACCCTTCTTCGTTAACTCGATGCCCTAATTATTCCCAATCATCTTTTATTGGCTACATTTATACCTTTATTGACTGAAATAATGAAAAACTACAACATCGCTAAACTAGGAGAATCCCTTCGCCAATTTCGGCTCTCGTACAACTTAACCCAGGAAGCAGTGGCAACTGAATTGGGGATTGACCAAAGCACCTATTCCATGATGGAAAGTGGAAGCACTGAGTGGCCCGTTTCCAGGTTGTATAAATTGGCGGAAATATATAAAGTAGATCCCGCACACCTGCTCACGTACGACCGCTCCATGCCATCGCCCCCGGATCCAATTACCAAAGTGGCAACAACAATAAGTACCTCAACCAAACGACCAAAGAAATCTTTGAATTGTATGAGCGCATCATCGCCCTCGAAAAAGAAAACCTCCGCCATCAATACGAACTCCAACTACCAGCCCAAAAGTAAATCCCCCCAACAAATCCCTTAGATAATTGACCATTAATGCGAATCACTAGTTGAGAAAACGGAATGTAAGCATAATCACGGCAGCTGCTAACTTGCCGAATACGTGTATATTAAGTCCAATTTCAGATCTGACTTTGGAAGCGTTTTGAATCCCTGTTTTTTCATACATCTAATGAAAGAAACTTTCCAAAGGCTGCCTGATTTTGGAGACAATAGTCGAAAATAATTTATCGTCACTATGCTCTAATTTTTGACAACGAACCATCCTTATACTTTTATTTAATATCGTATTATTTTGTTTTAAAAGGTTTTTCTTTAGCTCTCTGCCAAAATAGGCTTTGTTGGCATAAACTTCTCTCTCGTTTAGTCGATTGGCGATACGTTTAAAAGCCGTTAAGTCATGTTCTGAAGCTGGTGTTAGACCGGCATATTCAGGGGGCTGGCCGGCATCAAGCGAGCAAATGCAGCTTAACGCCATAGTACCATAATCCTTTACTGGTGCAGTAGATTTTGTCGCATAACGTAGGCACCACCTTGGCTGATGAGTACGCTTCGGCCCGGCAATAATGATAGGCAATGAGTCGACAAGACTAATTTGTTGGTATACGCCCACAATGGAGGCGGCCCTACGAACGCGTTCAACTAGCGCAGGAAAAACTTCTGATAGACGATTAAGCCTGAATGCATATTTCTGATAGCTGGGAAACTCAGGAAACCAGGATTGCCAATATCGACTAATAACCCGATGTATAGATTTGATTGTCAAGCTTTTTTGTTCAATAATCGCAAACAAACACGTAGTAATAAGTTCCGCATCACTAAATTTTGGAGCGTAATTGTTGCTCATTCTTTGGCAATGCATACATAACTCCCTATCACGTGCCCCGCAGATGTAGAGGTACAACCAAATGAGTTTTTCTTCTTTTGTCATGAACTGAAGGCAACTCAAATTGTACACTGACATCTGCTTTTATTCAACTAGTGATTCGCATTGTTAATCAATTAATAGCTCCCAGTATCCAGACCTTTCTCCTCCTTTTCTAGTTATTAGATTTTGCTCTTTAAGCTTTTGAATGTTTTTTTCTACTCCACGCTCGGTTAAACCTAGTTTTTTGGCCATTTCAGGAATGGTAATAAACTGGTCAGAATGAACCATTTCTAAAATTTTCCATGCACTCTTTCCAATTTTAACGGATGATTTATCTATCAATGATTGTTTCGATACATCCCATCCAAGTTTAGTACTTTCCCCCGAACTTTCCCCCGAACTTTTCCCCGAACTTTTCCCCGAACTTTTTATTGCTCGTGGTAGTACCACCGTAAACATCCCATCTGTTTTAAATTGTGGTTCGGGAAGTTTAGCTGTTTTCATAAGATCTCGAATTCTACCGATACCCGAACCAACTTGCTCTACCATGTGAATTCGTACAAATAATCCAAAGATTAGCGGATTTCTGCTGTGGCTTTTTGTTCCAAATTCAGCCAAAGGAATAGCACTAGTCAAGCCGCCTGGGTTGCTAATCTCAACCCTGTCATTAAATAATTCTATGGTGGTTTTTGCTCCTTTATCGTAATAATCTCGGTGAGATAAGGCGTTGATAATCGCCTCTTTAAAAGTTGTTTCGGGGATTTCCCACAGTTCCTTTCTAGGGCCACTACCTTCAATTTCATAACGAATTGAAAGTTTTCCTTTCAACCATTGCATGGCTGAGATGTACTGTTTGATTAAGGCACCCCCAAAAATCTTATCGTCAACAATATTGGTTTTATTGATTCCATCAAATGCGATACACCGAATTATTGCGGTTTCAATAAATTGTTCCGGTGAATTACCGAAGAACAATACTCCTCCATTTTTAATACTACCGTCTGGCAAAACCAATTTTAAATTATGGATGATTTGCTCCTGACTAACAGATTTGGATAAACCACTTTGAAGCCTAAACTCTTCAAACCAATTTTGATTGATGTCTTTGGTTAAATCAAAATCAGAACAAGGAGCCTCATCAAAATAAATGCGATCCGACTGCTGAAAAAAGTCACGCATTTGTTCCACGGTAGTGAGTTTTTGAGTACAAGGCCCTTGTCTTACATAAATAGCGCCCG
>CANHDG010000222.1 GCA_947459365.1 Saprospirales bacterium | reverse complement strand
CTTTCGTAAAAGACCGCCCCGGTCATGATCGCAGGTATGCAATCGATGCCTCCAAGCTGCGCAACGACCTGGGCTGGGGACCTTCCATGCGATTTGAAGAAGGCCTTCGCCGCACAGCAGAGTGGTACCTAAATAACCCGGAATGGTTAAAAAATGTCGTTTCTGGGGCTTACCAATCGTATTACGAACAACAATATAACCGATAAACCTAGGATCAATGGCTTATACTGAATCAAAAATGATTCCATTGGGAACCAAAGCTCCCGATTTCATCTTGCCCGACCCTGGGACAGGGCAGTTGCTCCAACTCAGTAAATTACCTGCAGCAAAAGCGACGGTCCTAATGTTTCTGTGCAACCACTGCCCTTATGTACTCTATATCAACCCTGAAATTGTGCGAATTTCCAAGGAATATGGGCCCAAAGGCGTACAATTCGTCGGTATCAACAGCAACGACCCTATTTCCCATCCAGAGGATGCCCCTGAACTGATGGGGCCACACGCCAAAACAGTTGGGTATGATTTCCCCTATTTGTTTGATGCTACGCAAGAAGTTGCAAAAGCCTATGACGCTGCTTGCACTCCTGATTTTTATGTGTTTGATGCCAATTTGCAGCTTTTTTACCGCGGACAATTGGATGAAAGCCGCCCTAAACGCAATCCTGTTCCCTCCACCGGATCTGATCTTAGAGCTGCGCTCGAGGCAGTCCTAAGTGGAGCGCCTCCTTTAGAAGTACAACGGCCTTCTGGAGGCTGCAATATCAAGTGGAAAAACGAGGAGTAACTACACAGTATACTTGTCAACAAAAAGTCCCGGACTCTAATCGAATCCGGGACTTTTTGTTTGTAACCCTTTTTTTAAAATGGCCGATTGGGGTTAACCACCTGATTGCCTTCAGGTGGGTTAAACCACCAGCGCGCCGTGGCTTCAATGCTACCGTTATGGAAACGACGCAGAAGAGTCAATCCAATATCGTACGATAAGAGAACCATCAAATTGGAAGTCGCCTGAACACCCGCCATAACATCCACACTTTCTCCAAAATTATTGGTATCTCCACCAACCCGGTAGGTGATACCTGTATGAAACTTTTCCTGGATAGAAGCCATTACATTCACATCTAAATCGGGTGGCGCATTGAAAACATACCGGAAAAGCATTTGAGGAGTAAGGGTTACCCCATCCGAAACATCGAAGGCAACACCCGTCATCAAGTTTAACTGCTGCACCTCCCTGGAGAGAATCCCTTCTTTTTGAGAAAAATCGATGTTATTTGCCACCAGCCGTGGAACACTAGCTCCAGCGTACCACCGAGGCCCAGTATAAAAAACTCCAAAACCAAAATTAGGCACCAACTTACCCTGAATCCCATCTGGCACCCCATTATCTACACTCGTCGGCTGAGAAGTAATAATCCGATCATCCATCCAATTCTGGCGGAACTGCCGCATACTCACCATGAGCCCAATGCCAAGGTACCCCCTAGGTAATGCCATCTGATACGCATAAGAAAGCTCCGCCGAAATACTTCGATTAATGGTAATCGACTGACGAGTGAGATTTAACCCCAATCCAAAGTGATTGCTCAACAAAGGTTGCGTAAAGGAAAAAACCTGGTTATTAGGGGCCCCCTCGATCCCCACCCACTGGTGCCGATTCAACACCGTCAAGGTCGGAGATTCAAAGCTCCCCGCATACCCAGGATTGTAGCTCAATTTGTTGAACATAAACTGGGTTTGCATCGGTTCCTGCTGGGCCCACAAAACCTGTGCTCCCAAAAGTAAGACAAACCAAAGGCTCTTCTGAAGCTGCTTCATAATTGAATAAAGCCTATTTGTAACGCAGGTGTCGGGCCCAATTTGACCCAACCCTACGCATGAATGATACAAAATAACGATTATCGCTGAACTATAATAAAACCCGTTCTGGTTTGAACCGATCCGGAGGAAACATATTTCAGCACGTAAAAATAACTTCCTACCGGTAAATCCTCCCCATTATAGGTCCCTTTCCAATTCTGCTGGTAAGGCTTGGCATGAAAGACATGATCCCCCCACTGATTGAAAATCGTCAACTCATTGTCCAATTGACAATCGGCACAATTCAAGCAGGGTATATAAAATACATCGTTCACATTATCCCCATTGGGAGTAATTAAAGAAGGAATTTCACAGTCAGTTGCACCCCCGATTTCAAACACTACATTGGATACATCACACTGACTCGCCACTACCGTATCAGTACAGTTTAGGTTACAGATGCGGTAGATCATTTCCTCAATTCCTGTATAGGTCACATCTGGTAAATAATTGAAATTACCAGCCCCGTTGTTGGTGAGTATCCCCGAGGAGGGCCTTGAAACCACATTTACCGAATACGAATTAGGAACCAAATCATTCGTCAGAATATTGAAATCAATCGGGGTGCCAAAATCAACCTCAACAGTATCCGGCAATGCCACAGGAGTCTGCTCGTATGTCAATACGACCGTGTCTCTGGAGAGATTTCCACAAAGGCCTCCGTTCGTTTCCCAAATAAAAGTGTTCTCACCCGGAAAGAGCCCGCAGGCTTCAGTAGCTGAACTGCCAGCGGCTGTGAAGCTGATATTCGACTGCAAACTTTTCCAAAGCCCTGTCTCGGATGGAAGCAAGGGCGATGCTTGTAAGTTCACACAGTCATCATCCGTGCATACTGCCCGATTCGGGCCAGCGTTTGGTTTGGTTCCAATTACGCGAACCACCACTGTATCCCGATCAATATCACAAGCAAGGGAATTGACGGTCCATATGAAATAGTAAAAATTAGAAGCTCCCGCAGGTAAACCGGTGACCATGGTAGTCGGGCTGGTTGGATCTGCAATGACAATAGGAGGCTGTATCTGAGCTTGGGATGCCGGCTGACTCCAGGAACCCTGAAAATAAGTTCCTTGAGTGGCACTAAGCTTTACCCCAGTTGCAAAACAGGTATCAATATCCGCCATAGCAACAGCAGGATCTGGCCTCACTACCAGAATAGCTAAAGTGTCTCTACTAAAGTTATTACAGGCACCATTACTCAATGACCACTCATAGCTGTAGGTATTGATTGCCGAAACAGGTCCCGCATTGGAAAAAAGATTACTTGGGTCTTGTATAGTAGTAGGGGGGCCACCTACCTGTGTCCACCTACCTATTCCAATAGAAGTGGGAGATGCGACTAGATTTACAATACTAAAATTCTCACAAGAAGTATAATCCTGCGTGGTAACAGCTTGAACATTCGGGATTGTATCCATCACTACACTCACAATAAAGGAAGGAAAGGACACACAACCATCCAAAATGGCAACTACCCGAAATGGATTCTGACCAACCGATAAACCGGAGAGATCCGAAATAGTATAAGTAGGCGACAGGCTTGGCACATCCAACGGTAATTGTGTGAAATTATTAATCCATTGGTAGGTTGCTAATGGGGTTTGAGAACCGGAAGCAACCCGCAAAACCAGTGTATCCATCTGATCTCGACACACATTGCCGTCTGATAAAGCCACCGGCGTTAATGGCCTTGGCTTTACCTGCACCACTATTGGCTCCGTTGGCTCCGAAATACATCCATTCGCCGTCACCCGAACAGTATAAACACCTGCATAACTCAACTCCACAGGAGAGCGAGTGGGGTTCGCCGTATTTCCTGCAGTATTCGCAAAACTGGCAGGTCCTTCCCAAGTCCAAGTATCCACCACCACACCTGGAGGCACCGTGGATACAAACTGTAAGGTTGCCCCTTCACATACTGGGGAGTTCACCTGCACCACTGGAGGGGCAGGCTTAGGGATAATATCCAGGAAAACCGGAGCAGAGGCATTAGACAAACAGTCACCCCTTAATACCTGCACTGAATAATTCCCTTCATTATTAGGGGTAGTTGAAGGAAGCGATAAAGAAGGCTCCACCGTTACTTGCTGCCCTAAAGGGGTCTCCCATATAAACACAAAATTGCCGTTTAAGTAATTCTGGGCATTCTGGATCAACAACACCACACCAGGGCCCTCACACATAGTGACCGGTTGGCTGATTATGGGCATCACGGGGCGATCCTGGACATTAATAGTAGTTGTCAGCGGCGCTGATACACAGCCAAAAGCATCTCGTACGACTAAGGTATAATTACCATTAATAGCCGAGGTAGCACTCGGAATAATCGGAAACGTATCCGTTGATATCGTACCGTTCGGAAAAGTCCATGTATAGGAGAACGGACCGTTGTTGCTAACAAGGGTATGAAACAGTTGAATGGAAGAGGTCCCATCCACACAACTAGGTGCATTGCTTGTAACAGAAGTGATCACTGGAGAAGGCACCACATTCACAGCAACGGTAGAGATTCCTTGACATCCAAATGGAGTAGAAACCGTCACCGTATAATTACCAGTGGCGGGAACACTGTGCGTAGGAGCCGCCGTAAAAGCCATGAAATTATTAGGGCCCGACCAGCTATAGGTCACATTTGGATTATTTACATCAGCTTCTAAATACAATACGCCTCCCTGACACAAAGGCGTGTTCGCATTGGCTACTGCAATTGGGTAATCCTGAATAGACACTAAGTGCGGGAGAGACACAGGGGATGCACACCCATTTAAAACCGAAATGACTTTCCAAAAGCCAGAATCTGCCAATGCAACCGTTCCCAAGGTCAACGCATTCGTCCCATTTACCTGTAAAGTATCCGCATCTGGACTGATCCATAAAAAGGGG
>CANHDG010000221.1 GCA_947459365.1 Saprospirales bacterium | reverse complement strand
TCCAGTGCCCATTTTGAAACTGCCATATTTGTTTTTTTAATGTTTGAATAATTAGTGTTGAAACATCTATTATTTTAAATAGTTCAAGGAGATTGGAGTTTCGTAAAAAAACCAACTTTACGAAGCCCGGAGGACGCTCACTAGACCGAATATCAAATACGAACCAGGTGCATGCAGATCCAGTTGCCCCTGGTTTCCATTGCTACCCGTTGGAAGCCAGCCGCTTCGGCTGCCTGTAAGACGATGCTTTCATCCTGGATCAAAATGCCAGATACCAGCAGCCAACCACCAGGTCGGCAGAGTGTTGCGAGTTGAGGCAGCGATTCGAGGATGATGTGGCGGTTAATATTGGCTAGAATACCGTCAAATGGTCCGTTTTCAACCACTTCGAGGGTCCCTTTTCGGGCGGTAATATTTTCAACACCATTAATACGGGCATTTTCAAGGGTATTTAGGTAAGATTCCTCTTCGATATCGATTGCTTCGACGGAGGCGGCTCCCAGTTTGGAGGCCATGATGGCGAGGATTCCGGTACCACAGCCATAATCGAACAAGTCTTTTTCTGCAACAGGTAAGGAAGCCAATGCATGCAGGCACATCCAGGTCGTTTCGTGGTGTCCCGTCCCGAAAGCCATCTTTGGATTAATGATTAATTCATGTTCAACCCCTTGAATTGGGTCATGAAAATCGGCTCTTATGGCACAGAATTTGTCTACCACAACTGGGTGAAAATTGGACTCCCACAGCACGTTCCAGTTTTGACCCTCGATTAGCTCCTTTTCCCAGGTAAAATCGAACTGATTTTGGAGTTCTTCGAGTAATTCCTCAGCAACCGTTTCCTCGTCGATTCCGACCGGTAAATAGGCACAGAGACCGTTCCCGTTTTCTTCGAACGTATCGAAGGAAGCCTCCGAAAGGAGCGCAATTAGGATCTCAGAGAGGTTTTCTTCGCAAAAAATCGTGTATTTATAATAATTCATAAATATGTATAACTTGTTTTAATTCAGTAATTTACAAAATTGTTAATTTTTTTTTCTCTGCAAAGGTCAATTTTTTTTAACGAACTATTGACATATCTTGGCATTACTTCATACCTTGCAGCATCATTTTAATCAACAGTTTTCATAAGTGCTTATTTCTTTAATCCTATTTTTAATAATTACAACCGCCTTAGTCTCATGTTAGGTTATTTACATTATCGACCATCTCACCCTTGGGGGAATTTTAATCAGCTTGGTACGGACTGTTTGACGCTTTGATTCTTTCGGAACATGCAGGAGTTATTAGAACTTATCATGCTATTCCGGCAAGAGCCGTCGGCGTTAGGTGCGCTTCGTTCCGTTCTTCTTGAGCCTGGCTCAAAGACGGAGATATTGTTCGATGCTATCTATCATGGAAAGCTCGATTCAGACGAGGCCGCTGAAGCGTTGTTGTACGGCAAATCGGAGGGAACGCAGGCCAAATATCAGGCACTAAAAAGTCGGCTTAAAGACAAATTGATCCAGTGTATCTTGCTCTCCGATCTCAATGGGGAGGAGTTCTCTGACCGCGAAATGGCACATGTTGACTGCCAGAAAAAATGGGCCGCGGCGATGACCCTCTTTAGCAAAGGCGCTGCTACCGCAGCAGCGGAACTTAGCGAGCAACTCTTGAAACGAACACGGCGTTACGAATTCACTGAGTTGTCCATTTCCATCCTTCACAGACTCTGTCACTATTACGCACTCCAGTACGGCAAGGCCAAAAAGTACGAGGAGTACCGGTCGCTTCAAAAACATTTTCAGCGCATTTGGTTAGCTGAAAAAGAAGCAGAAGACTACGTAAATGACATAGCCGCTACCTACAAGCCCACCCTCGAAATCAGACTCCAACTCGCTACCACCGCCGAACGCGCGTACGCTGAGTTGGCTCCTCTGCTCGAAGCCTCTGAATCGTATAGCCTCCACCTTTCGGGAAGAACCTTACAAACTTTCTTCCATATGTACCGGGGCGAATATCAGGAAGCAGCCAATGTTTGTAAGGAAGCACTTCAATTTTTTGAAAAAAGAAAATACAAAACCACTGTCCCATCGCAACTATTTTACTATCAACTCATTGTTTGCCAAATCCAACTAAAGCAGTTTGACGAAGGCTACAAAACCATCAAAAAACAACAGGAAGCATTCTCAGAAGGATCTTGGAACTGGTACAAATTTCAGGAACTCCTCTTTCTGCTCTCCATGCATACCGGCGCTTATGACACCGGATTTAAGGTACTGCAGCAGGCCATCACAGCGAAGAATTTCGAAAAAATTCCCGAAATGCTGCAAGAATCCTGGAGAATTTATGAAGCGTTTGGGCATTTCTTGTTGAAAATTGGAAAAATTAAAGCACCAGCCGGTACAAGTAAGTATAAAACCGGAAAATTCCTGAATGAGGTGCCCGAATTTTCAAAAGATAAGCGCGGAGCTAATGTACCAGTGCTGATTGTTCAATTGTTGCACGCCTTAGCGGACAACAAACGTGATCAACTAATCGATCGTGTAGAAGCACTCTCCAAATACTGCAGCCGGTACCTGAAAGATGATACCCAATACCGCAGTAACTGCTTCATCAATATGCTTATGCAAATTCCCGGAGGCAACTTCCACAAGGAAGCCGTTCTCCGTAAAGCGGACAAATATTCCGCACGATTGTCTGAACGCAGCGTTCAAATCGCTGATCAGGCCTTCGAATTGGAAGTGATTCCGTACGAATCCCTTTGGGAACTCGTTGTTGGAATCCTCCCTACCAAGTAAAATTACACTCAGACCTATTATTTTTTTTCGTTTTCAACCCAGCCATGCAACCCCTTGCAGGCCGTTAAGACCTATACCGGTGGTTGACTTGCCAGCTTTACCGCTGTTGCAATCCAGCAGCCTTTGGTGGCTATGAACGAAACAGAACTTCTACTCGCCTGTAAAAAGGGGGACCGAAGAGCACAGCAACTCTTATTTGAACGGTTTAAACGAAAAATGTTTGCCGTATGTCTTCGCTATGCCCCTACAAAAGAGGATGCAGAGGATATGCTCCAAGAGGGTTTTGTAAAAGTATTTCGAGATTTACACCAGTATTCCGGTGCAGGTCATTTGGAGGGATGGATACGAAAAGTATTCGTCAATACCGCCCTGCAACACTTGCAAAAGCATAGAAAAGGAATCACTTTTTCCCTCCCGGAAGAGCTGGAACTGGAAGAAGAAACCTCAGAGGACTTTGTTCTAGACGAACAGACTGCCCAGCAACTGCTTTTGATTTTGCAACAGCTGCCCGTCGGCTTCCGCACTGTGTTTAACCTACACGTACTGGAAGGATATTCACACCCCGAAATCGCTGCGCTCTTGGGCATCTCCGTAGGCACTTCCAAATCACAACTACTCCGAGCCAAAGCCCATTTCAAAAAACGCTTTGAAAAAAGCCTTTTATCCTGACCCAACATGGAAAAAAATCAACACAACGATCCCCTAGATCAATACGTCCGCCGCGTATTTGACAACTTTGAACCGGACCCTTCCAAGCAGATGTGGGGTCGGATTGAGCAAGCATTAGATGAGCAAGAGCAGGAGAAAAAACCTTTTTTCTGGCGCTTTGCAGCAGCAGCGGCCATTCTTCTGCTCAGTGCCGGGCTTCTCTACAGCCATCTATATTACACCAGTCAATTAAAAACCCTTGAGTCTGCATTGGAAGCAGCCTCTAAACAGGCATTAGCCAATACTTCCACTCCCGGCGAGCCTTTACACCTTTCCACGAGCCTCCCGACTACACCTGAACCAATGCTAAGCTACTCTCTTTCCCAAGTAGCTCCCCAAAAACGATCCTTTTCTACTGCTTACTTGCCAAAGATGGGAACAACCAAGGATACCCACGAGTCGTTGCTTCCAGAAACGCAACCAATGTCGAAACAACCAGGCCTAGCCACTTTGCCATTGGTCCTCCAGCCACTTCCCAACCCAACACTAGCGCCTACACCAACAGATTTCCCAGCAACTCTTAAAAAAACTCAGAGTGCCTGGTATACTCGCTTTAGCTTTGCGCAGCCCTTCGCTAAAGAGCGCCTTTCCCGACCTCCTAGTCCTCAGGGGGGGCGTCCTCCACGCTGGCAAAACAGCGACCCTCAACTGGAAATCCAGGATTATTCCTTTTTGATTGGAAAAACATTCCCGTCTAATTGGGGGTTTGAAACAGGCCTTACCTACCGAAAAATCGAGAAAAGTAGCATCCACCGCCCCGAGTTCAGAATGCGGGATGGACGCCCACATTCCCCCTCCTTCCCTAGTCCACCACAATTCGACTTTTCTTATCAGCTCGAAACCTATGGAGGAGAAACAGCAATAACCGTCCGGGTCGATCAGCAAGACACCGATATGGTCAACCCAGAAGAGCCCCTTTCACTGCAAGTTGCCAGCAAGGAAACCCTTAATCTTATTAGACTACCATTACTTGGGACCGCCCGTATCGGAAATGGGGCGTTTCAACTCAGCGCCAAAGCAGGTCTAGTGGGCAACTTCATAGCCCGACAACAGCTTGCCATTCAGCAAAGCAGCTCGCAGAATGGGCGGTTTCAGCCGGGGGACCCTGAACGAGCCTTTCAAATCCAAAACGCCTCCAGAGGTACCTTTTTTATGGGTTACTTGTTGAGCGCAGGCTTGGAATTTAGGCCTTTCCCCAAAGTAGGTCTTTCCTTGGAGCCCACCATTGCAGGTGATTTTCAGCGAAAAGGTGTCGGAAAAGCTCGTTTACCGCAGCTTCAAACCACCGGTATCCAGTTAGGATTGGTCTACTGGATGTAGGTGATTAAACCATCGCTAGGTACCTGCCAGCCACCCAACCTCCG
>CANHDG010000220.1 GCA_947459365.1 Saprospirales bacterium | reverse complement strand
GCATTGTAGACCCCGATAAGTCGGTAACCTCTTTAGAGCAAGAGCTCGGCAAAAAAGTGGATATGGCTGAGGTCCTAACCAAAATTATTCATCATTTTGCGGAGGTCTTTGATTGTGTGCTCGAAGCTTCCAATTAGGTTGGGCTGTTTAGAAGGATCTTTTCAATGACTGGAGCAAAATGCTGGTGTTCCAAGGCAAGCACCTTGGCAGCTATTTCCTGTGCAGTATCTGTGGGTTCCACAGAAACACGTTCCTGAAACAACACTTCACCGCGATCGTACTCCTCATCAATTGTATGAATCGTAATACCTGTTTCCAAAACACCTGCCGCTCTCACTGCCTCATGAACATGCATTCCATACATGCCTTTCCCTCCAAAGGAAGGCAATAAGGCCGGATGAATGTTGATGATCCTTCCAGCATACCGCTCCAAAAGATACCCCGGCACCAACCATAAAAATCCAGCAAGAATCACCCAGTCAATCTGATGGGCTTCCAAAGTGCGCAAGCATCCTTCCCCTTCATAAAAAGAACTTCTCCCCACTACCAAAGTTGGAACTCCAAACGACTCCGCTATGGCCAGCACACCCGCAGTAGGTTTGTTTGATACCACCAAGCTCACTCGGATCTGATCGTGGTGTTGAAAGTGTTCCAAGATTTTTCGGGCATTAGAGCCTGTGCCAGAAGCAAAAATGGCAATATGGATCATAGGTTAGCTGATTTAGATGCAAAGGTAGGTAATTAAACACGATCTTTGCGGTTGGATGCAACTAATGCAACGTATGTTTGTTATGCACAATCGCCTTCGACACCTTAAACTATGCTCAAAAAATTAGTTCCGTTTTCAAAAGTCCCTCAGCTGGCCAAAACAGACTTAGCTTATGCCACCGGCGACAATCAGCTAACTCCATTTTATAAATACGACCTGAAACAGGATGTTTTTCATGAAATTATTCAAGATAAATCCAAGAACAACATCCCTCGATCTACCTTGGCCGATGTACTGCAACAACAATATCAAAATTTTCCCAACAAAGAACTCGCACTGGAATCTATAGAATTGCTTCGCGATTCCTCCACCTATACTGTTTGCACCGCCCACCAACCTTGCTTGTTTTTAGGCCCGCTGTACGTCGTTTACAAAGCAATCACCACCATCAACCTGGCAGAAGCAGCTCAAGGAATTGTAGGCCCGCACAAGAAAATTATTCCCATATTTGTTTTGGGTAGCGAAGACCATGATATTGAAGAGGTCAATCATGTGCATCTGTTTGGAAAAACAGTAACATGGAACCCAGGAATCAAAGGGCCGGTCGGTCGAATTCCTACCTCCACCATGAAGGATGTCCTAAGTGAAATAGACGCCATTTTAGGGCCTACCGATCATGCGCGCCAGCTTTCCGCCCTTTTTAACCGGGTGTATTTGGAACATCCGACCTTCGCCTCCGCTACCCAAGCGCTGCTACACGAGCTGTTTGGATCCTTCGGGTTGCTGGTAATTGATATGGACCAGCCTGAGCTCAAGCGATGTTTCCTGCCAATTATGGAACAGGAACTAAAGGAACAAAAAGCGTTCGAGCTGGTGTCCGATACAGCCGTACAACTTCAAGACTTGGGCTACAAAGTACAAGCTGCCCCAAGAGAAATAAACCTATTTTATTTTACTGGAGAAGGAAGAGAGCGAATCGTTAAAGAAGGCTCCCTTTTCAAGGTCCTCCACACGGATCTTGTGTTTTCTGAATCTGAAATCATTGCGCACCTACACCAATACCCAGAACGTTTTAGTCCAAATGTGGTATTGCGTCCCCTTTACCAAGAAACAATTTTACCAAATTTGGCTTATGTGGGTGGGGGAGGAGAACTCGCTTACTGGCTGGAACGGAAATCGCTCTTTGAGCATTATGGACTAAATTATCCATTGCTGGTTCGCAGGAACTCCGTGCTTTGGATCGACCGGGATGCGTCCAAAAAATTGGAGCGCTTCGGCTTTACCGTCGAGCAATTTTTTGCTGATACAGAGAGTTTGCTAAAACTATACGTAGAGGAAAATGCCTCTGCTGACGTGGATTTGGGCCCTGAAGAGCGGCAAGTAGAACGTTTGGTTACCAAACTAGCGGAGAAGGCCGCTGCTATTGACCCAACTTTGGAAAAGGCAGCGCTGGCAGATGGTGTTAAGATCAAAGATATGGTTACACATTGGCAGTCCAGACTGCTGCGGGCTGAAAAACAAAAACACGAAATCACCCTGAACCAAATCCGAACCCTGAAAGAAAAACTGTTCCCATCCAATGGTTTGCAGGAGCGACACGATTGCCTTATTCCATCGTACTTGAGATACAGCGACCGCTTTTTCGATATGTTGAAAGACCGCCTACTTCCGCTAGAACATGGCTTTATTGTACTGGAAGATGCTCAGGCCCATTAGACTAGCGCAATAAGGTAACGTCACCCATTAATCGCATGGTCTTTCCAGGCAAATATTGAACCATCGCCTGGAAAAAATAAACGCCTGGAGCACCCGGACGCCCTTTTATCATTCCGTTCCAGCCCTGATCCAAGGAGTTGGTTAGCAGGTTTTTTCCCTCAAAAACCAAGCTGCCCCAGCGGTCATAGATTAACAATTCCTCGACTAACAGGGATTCCTTGGCAAACAGGGTAAATACATCGTTCCCTGCTACGCCAGGGGCAACCACATTGGGAGCGTACACCGGAGGCTGGACCGGAACTTGAATACGCTCCGTCACCGTACATCCATTTGAGTCAATTGCAGTTGCCTCATATTCAGTAGTTTCTGTTGGATAAACGGTGATTAAATCACAAGTTCCACACAACAAAGTATCCACCGGCAGCCAGTAAAAAGACTGAACCGAGCGGGTAGGGGAGGAGTGCAAAATAACCGGCTCCCCCGAAAGTGGAGGATCTTGAATGGAGGCTATCACCAAATACAAACCAAAACTATCCGGTGAAAGAAGCTCCACAGATAATGGATAGTTGTAACAGCCAGTGGAGTCCCGGACCACCAACGAATAAATTCCGCTTCCCAGTCCAGTAAATTGTGGATCTGAGCTAAAATTACCCCCTTTATCAATGGAATATTGATAGGGAGCTAAACCTCCATATGGCTGACCGATTGAGATAACCCCATTTTGATACCCGTAACAACTTGGATTGGCTGTTTCAAACGGAAAAGCAGGAGAAATAAAGTCAATTGTCAAGGTATCCTCCGCAAAATCGGTTGTCCGACAAACTCCTAAGTAGCCTCGAGCCGTGTATTTTCCGGGTCCATAAACGGTCAAAAGGGTATCCGGACCAAAGGAAATCAAGGAATCGGCATAATACCATTGTACACCATCCATTCTACCTGAAGCAATTAAGGTGTCCGGACAAACGCCGTCACCCACCATCGAGAGCTCAATCTTTGGACCAAGTTCTTTGCTAAACCCACTATAAAACGCTCCATAGCCAGCAGCTCCATTTCTACCGAACAAAGCTACTTGTACGGCCCCCTCTGCTACCACTCGAAGGGATTCAGGAGGACTGTTGGTTGAAAACATATTCAACCACCGATAACTCACAAAGTCGGGAGCACCCGGAACTGGATCCGGCGTACCCAATGGAAAGTCCACCCCGTCTAACTGAACTTGAACCAATGAATCCTTCATCGCCACGATCATCACACCACCATAAAATGCATACCCACCAATTTGACTTGGTTGGTAAATATTGTCTACCGCGTTCGGAATAGAGCAGGAGATCGGTGGGACAAAAATCAAACCGGCCGTTCGAACCGCGTCATTGCCCGAGCTCACTCCTCCAATCATTTGGTAGACAAATATAGGCTCCGAACTCATCACATGTAAGTTACCGAAGGCAGAATACTGAGAAGTGGGCACCACATAATATTGACCAGCAGAGAGCGTGGCCACCGGATTCCCATTTCCATTCAAATAAATGCGGGTGTTATCGAGGTGGGCCACTAAGATGGGGGTCTCCAACTGCGAGGAGCCATTTCCCTGACAAAGGATGTATTCCTTTCCCATCAACTCAAAGGGCGCAATCTGATCAATCCCAATATCATTCGCGCCGGTGGTCACAGGCGCACCTGTCCAGGATCCAACATTGACTGCAATAGGATGGTTGGATTGTAATAAACTACCCATTAATCCATTGGGAGGCTGTGCATACGGGTTGGAATTAATGTATTGCGAAATCACTACCGATTCTCCCGCTTGGAGAAAAAATCGGAGCGGAGCAGAGACCGCTTGATCCAGATAGTTGACCCGAAATTTTACAGCAGGATCAAAACCAGTTAGTTGTACCACCGTACTATCTTCCGTTGCAAAAACACCGATAAAATTGGAGCGCGTGTCACTGGTATTTGAACCTTGAATCACATGACCAATTCGAAAGGTAGTTCCAAGCGCTGCACTTCCTTTACAGGTGAGGTCACCAGCTTGGAACTGCGAGTTACTAATGGTTCGAAAAGCTGCATAAAACCGCTTTTCACCGATAAACTGCAACCCTCGACCGATGAGCGGTTGATGCAATTCTTGTTCGGTTACCAGTACCTGGTTACTGTTGCTTGCGCCAAGATCAAATCTGGCAGGTTGGGAATTAGAGAGGAAAACGGTGGAAATTAATTGTCCAGAGCCATCTTTTATTTGTACTGGAAAGCTGGTTTCCTCAGGGGTAGAGAGGTACACAAACTGCGGGCCCCATTCCGTTCGGGCATGCATCGGAGGCAAATAATGAACAGAATCTAGCTGGGCCAACAAAGGTGTGAAACAAGACAGTATTAAAAGCCAAAGGATCGCGTGACGCATTTGTGTTTATTTTTGGTGCGAATATAAAAAAG
>CANHDG010000219.1 GCA_947459365.1 Saprospirales bacterium | reverse complement strand
TCCCCCAATTGCGTGGTGGAAGGGTGAATGACTCGTGGGTACATGCTGTTGGAAAGAAGGGTGCTATTCCAGGTTTGACCGCCATCCGTGGAGCCTAAAAAAAACCCGTTTTCAGTAGCAACATAAAAATAATTGAAATTCAGTGGTGAAATCGCAAGGGCACTGATCTTTGCACCTACCAGCGCTTCAAAATTAGTGGGAAATTGGGTGGAAATCGCTGAATTATTCGGATTGGCTTTCAATTCAATCAGGTAATTCCCGGCAGTATTATTGAGAAAACCAGCGGTATAGCAGCGGTCGGGATACTGCTGAGGTACCCAAATAGGCGCCTCCCAATAAGGAATCGCGCCATCGTAATTGTAAGGCGACCAGGTGGAAAGCGCCTGGTCGGTTCCAGTCATGTAATTGCATCCATCTCCCAGCCACCATAGCCAAAAGGTGTTGCCTCCATCCCCGGAAGCAACATTAGAGACGTCCCCTCCCCATTGGAAGGTAAAGCCAACAGGGCCTTGCTGTGTGCTCCCGAGTTGGGTATGGGAGTATCCATTATCCTGGGTTCCTATAAACATTTGCCCCGGATCTGATTGTCTGGAAACCATCTTATACAGCTGCGTACAGTTTAAACTCGGGATACTAATAGAATTAAAATGCTCATTCTCATCCATTTTGTACAATCCTCCGTCCGTTCCAATAAATACCTCCTCTTCTTGCGTAGTTGGATGGATACTGGTTAATACTTTTGGTACATCTCCATGGTAAAGGGCATAAGACCCGGTTGGATCTAAGTCCATCGTTTCCCAGGTAGCTCCACCGTCTGTGCTTTTTGAGATCAAAATACCACCGAAGTAGAGTACGTCACCCGACTTTTTGGAGCAGGAAAAGGAATTTCCGCCAAAGGGCATAGACAACCACCATTCGGTGAGTTCTCCTTTGAAGCTCCAGCTTTGATCGGTGCTGTTCCAAGTGTAAAATTTTCCAAGATCCCCAACGGCCTCATAGGCAGTCAGCTGGGTATGCCCATTTTCGGTAAATCCCGTCAAAAGGGCGTTGTGAAAATCAAGGTTACTAATGGTGCTGTTAAACGTTCGTTCTCCTGTCCATTTATTTACTAAATATAAGCTATCCTCCAAATTCAGGTACAGGGTTGCATGCAGGGGGTCATTGGAAACCCATAAATCGCTCTTGCGATGCCGGCCTCCATCTCCCACCGGAATCGTGGATTCATACAATTTGGAGAAGCTGGCGCCTTGGTCAGCCGAACGATAGATAACATAATAATCGGAGTGAACGGATGGATCATATTCCTGCTGAAAAAGGTAAAGAGTATCCGATTGACTCGCCATACGTTTTATTCCGGTAACGTACCGGTTAGAAAACCCAGTCGCTTTTTGCCAGGTCTGCCCATCGTCTGTTGTGAAATAGACACCCCAGAAATTATCTACCTTTATCCAGCCACAAACCACCATTTTGCCATCCTCAAACAGCTCAAGGTGGGAAGCGACGTCCAATCCAAGGGGGAATTGATCGTTCAGAGCTACCCAGTTTTCACCAGCTAAGTTGGCAGACTTGAAAACGATGCCGTGGTCGCTATGGGCATACAGGTGTTGGTTTTCGTAATCAATTTTCAGGTCTACGATTCGGCCTGGGATGTTGGAGGGGCCTCTTTCCACCCAATTTCCGTTGAGGCTACTGTAGATCCCTGATTTTTTGGCTTCCAGTAGCTGCCGAATGCTGTTGGCTTCGATTGCTCGCCAGTCATCCCCCTCTGCAGCTTTATGCGTTTTTTCAATCCATTCCGGTTGTACTTTTTTACTTTTTTGGCTAGTCGATGGAACCTTTGTGAGTCCATTTTTTGGCGGCGGGGCCATAAATCCAATCATTTTAGAGCCGGAAACAGTTGTTTTTTCTTTTTTTCGGAAAAGAAAATCTCCCGGGGAAGCCAGATGACTTCGTTGTTCTACCAAGGCAGTTTTAGGGTCTTGCAAGCCTCTGGAAGGGGCGGGCATTTGAACGGTTGGTGGAAAGTAGTAAAGGAGTAACAAGGCAAATAGACCAACAAAGGCTGTTGCTTTCCAGGAAAAAAGGATGGATTGAAATCGCATAAATATGGAAATTGGTATGATGAAGTGGTAGTTGCTTACATAGGCGACCTAAAGATATTCCAGGTTCTCCATTTATAATCCTATCTTTAAAAAAAAGCAGCCCGTCAGGAAAGGACGAGCTGCTTTTGAGGCAATCAGTACACTTGAAGGGTACTTAACCAAATCCAATAGTTGCTTTAAAAAAGGATTTACATATCGTACGTAATCTCGACGAGGTCCGATTCTGGCCGTGCTTGACAGGTCAAACAATATCCAGCCTTTACCTCCTCGTCATCGAGTGCATAACAGGCGTCCATTTTTACACTGCCTTGTACCACTTTTGCCATACATGTTGAGCAGGCACCGGAGGTACAGGAATAGGGAGCATCGTATTTTTCACGAACCATCACATCCAAGATCGTTTGTCCGGGAGGAACCACGGTTTTAATCCGTTCTCCGCGCAGGTGTACAATAAGTTGAGCTCCACCTTCTGCAGTGCCGACGGGTGATTCGCCTGGAACGGTCGAGGCATTAAGAAATCGTTCTGAATGGACTTGGTCTTTCGAAATTTCCCTTGAATCCAAAACCTGTTCGAGGGTGTCGGTCATTCCACCTGGTCCACAAATGAAGTAAATACAATCTGTTACCGGGCCATGTGGCATATAATCATCCAGGAATTCATTGGCCATCGCAGCATTGATACGGCCTTTTTTTCCTTTCCAGTTGGAGCTGGATTTTTTAAAAAGCCCCATCAACCCCCCGCCACTTTTGGCCGGTTGGGAGAGCACATACTCCACGTGAAGTTGGCCGTTGTACCGCTCACTAATTTGGTCAAGCTCCTCCCTGAAAATGATATTTTCTTCATTTCTGGAACCATAGAGCAGGAAAATGGCACTCATTGGCTCTTTCTCAAGGGTGGTTTTGATAATGGACATAAGCGGGGTGATGCCGCTACCTGCACCAAATAAATAGTAACTCCTACGTTTTTCGGGATGGAGGGCAACGTTAAAACGGCCTTCTGGCTCTGCCACTTCCAAGCGGTCTCCGACCTGCACTTGTTCTGTAAGGTAGGTGGAAAAAACACCACCGGTTACTTTTTTTACCGTGATAGCCAGTCGGTTTTCCAAAGGGCTACTGCTCATGGAATATGAGCGACGGATTTCTTTTCCTTGGTGTTGCTTTCGAAGGGTTAAGTACTGCCCTTGTTTGTAAATAAACGTTTCTGTGAGTTCCGCAGGTACTTCCAGTTCGAGGGTGACAGAATCCGGTGTTTCTTGTTGCCGGGATTTAACAGATAATTCGTAGAATTGCATTGAAAAGTGGATGTCCTTTAAGAGAAGTGCCCGAGACAGGCCTTCTTGAGCCGTAAAAATACGTTGTTAAACAGAATTGCACCTCTAAATGTTTGTCAATCTATGTGGAAAGATCTGAAATACCTGGCTGCCTATCTGGTACCTGCCTCTGCCTGGATCTCCTTGCAGCTGGATGGACTGGGTGCTTTTTTAACGGTTGTCTTCGTTTTTGTGCTGGTTCCGCTATTGGAGCTTTTGTTACCAGCCTCCACAGCCAATGTTCAGGAGGATCAGGAAGGGACTCGTTCCAAGCGGTTTTTCTTTGATTTTTTATTGTACTTTAACGTACCCTTGGTGTATGGTTTGGTACTGTACGGAGCACATCGGGTGGCTACTGCTGAACCAGGTGGCACCGAATGGTTGGGTTGGATAATGAGTGTTGGAATTGTGGTAGGGGCAAATGGGATTAATGTGGCCCATGAGTTGGGACACCGTCCCGAACGTTGGCATCAGTTTTTGGCAAAAGCCTTACTTTTACCTGCCTTTTACCAACATTTTTTTATTGAGCACAATTTAGGTCACCATAAATGGGTGGCTACCGACCGGGACCCTGCTAGTGCCGCACGGAACCAGGGCCTATATGGTTTTTGGGTGCAATCCATCTTTGGTTCCTGGAAAAGTGCCTGGCAAATAGAATCAGACCGACTACGAAAACTGAACCAATTTGTTTTATCTTGGAACCATGCCTGCCTGCGGTTTGTGGTTGCACAGTTGATTTGGTTGGTGTTGATTGGTTATCTTTGGGGAATATCCTCCTCCCTGTTTGCTTTGGCAGCGGGGTTGGTGGGTGTGCTTTTACTGGAGACGGTCAATTACATTGAGCATTACGCGCTGAGAAGAACCATTTTGCCTTCTGGTCGACCTGAACCCGTTCGTCCTGCGCATTCTTGGAACAGCAACCATGAATTAGGCAGGATTTTGTTGTACGAATTAACTCGGCACAGCGATCACCATTACAAATCCAACCGTAAATACCAAGTGCTCCGACACCTGGAAGAGAGCCCACAGCTTCCAACAGGCTATCCTGGTTGCATGGTATTGGCCCTTTTTCCACCCCTTTGGTTCGCCATTATACACCCGAGGGTAGGATAGTCCGGGAATTTTCCAACTATTCTGTACCTTTGCCACCCTATATATGGAAATTTTTATAATACTTGTTCTAATTGTCCTACACGGCTTCCTGGTGTTGGGAGAAATTGCCCTCATCACTGCCAAACGCGCCAAATTAGAGGCTGAAAAACTAAAAGGGAACTCCAACGCTGCCATTGCGATTGATTTGATCGATGATATTGACAATTATCTTTCTGCCATGCAAATCGGGATTACCCTGATTTCAATCATTGAGGGGGCATACGGTGGGGTGGCAATTGGGCGGCAGCTGGAACCTTTCGTCGCTTATATCCCAATGTTTAGCCCTTATGCGGAGCAAAT
>CANHDG010000218.1 GCA_947459365.1 Saprospirales bacterium | reverse complement strand
GGTAGTACCTAGTTTTAGCATACCCATTTCAGACTCGGCCGAATTGAGAGGCGCTTCAAACCGTTGTAATTGAATCAATTGATCTACATTGGTTAATTTCTCCATTGCCCACTCACAGTTGGCAATCTCTGTCTGAATCTGCTGCTTTTGAGTATCGGAAATCCCGGAGAAAGAAAGGTATTCTTCAAACAGCAGAATCGCCTCCTCGTATTTTCCAAGGTTTTTTTTGATTTGGGCCATTCCAGACAGGGCAACAGGCCGTTTGGAACTGGTTAGGGTGCCACTTTTCAAAGCCGTATCGTAGTAGCGCTCTGCTTCGGCAAGTGCTCCGTACAAAGCAGCTGACTCTGCACAACGGAGTGCTATGTCTGCCCGATTAGGTTCCATTTCCAGCACCCGATCGTAGTACTTGTACGCGGCATAATAATCCTTCGCATCATAAGAAAGCAAGGCAGCTTGTTCAAAGGCACGGGGCGTCTGGGCACGTACTTGCGCGCACAGAGCCAGTAGAACTAGGCCAGAGAAAAGACTGCGATGGTGCTTCATGAACGGATGCGGTTCCCTGTGATGGGAAGTTAATCTATATCTTCGTTAAATTCAATCTCCACGATTTCCACCCTTCGTTCTTTGGTTGCAGAGAGGCTGAAAACCGAGTTTCGAGGATCATTTACCTTGTCATTTACCCCAGGTCGAACTTGAGATTCTCCATTGGGCACTTCTTTTACCACCAATTGGCCGGTGGAGACATATTTGCTCAATAAAGCACCATCAAAATTTTTGAAGTGGTTGATGACACTTACAATCCGACGTGCGGTCAGGTTTTTGTTATACACAGCAGAAGCCCTTGGACTGGCAAAGCCCCGAATGGAAATTTCAACGTGGTCTCCACGCTTCAATTTTTCAAATAGGATTTCAGTAAAAAAGCGAAGGCGGTTCCACTCCCCTCTCAAAGAATCTTCAAAAAAGATCTCCAGCTCTATTTCAGCCTGTTTTTTCTCAATTCCCCTTAATTTTTCTGTAAATACATTAATAAAGGTGTCTTTACGGGTATAATAAGTGAAATAAGTATCGCTGTATAATTTAGTAGTAGTCACCGCATAACTGCGTTTATTAGGCTCATCATTGTCAAAATACAATCGAATAGGCAGGTACTGCTCCAACTCCAAGGAATGGATCTCGAGGCGCTGATGAATAAATTCGAACGGCTTGGAGGTCAGGGTCGGCACATTGAACACAATGGAGTCGGAAGAATAATTGTCCTTACTTACCACCACCAAGTAACGGCGGCCGTACTCCAGGATGGAGTTGAACCGGTTATCCAAGGGGCGGATTTCGGAAGCGACCAAAATGGGGGCTCGGTCTTTTGCAATATCGTACAACTTAAACTCCACCCCGCTTAGTTCGATGGGGTTTCGGGAGGTATTGTCAAAAACCAAGGCTTCCAAATTAATTCCACGTTCCAAGTACAGGTTGGCAGTTAGCGTGCTATCGTCTTGGATTCCGTCTGTTGAAAGGATGACCGAATCTGTTGTAAATCCATTTTTGGAAATAAGTACCTTGTATAAACGATCTGCTTTTAGCTGGTAATGGTAATCGTTGCTTTGGGTATTTTCTGAAAGAGAAGCAATACCTTCTACGGTTTTACCGGTTGGTTTGGAGGGCCCTAAGTCAATAAAACGAGCCGCACTACCAAGAATCGGCTCCTTTGATTTACGGTCGAACACCTTGGCTACCAGATCGATTTTTAGTTCATCCAAGAAAACATGTTGGGTCCGAACCCCTGGCCAGACAGTCCTTGGGGTCACAAATTGGATAGAATCTGGTTTGAAGCCCGGTTTTTCCGCTACGACCAGGTACATTTTACCAGGAGAAACGGCAAAAGGATAGTAGGCCACAGGAATATTCTGAACGGAATCTACCAAAATGCGTTTTCCTTCCACAAGTTCGTACAGCTTCATATTGGTGTTGGGCAACGAATCCCGGGTGGTGGCATGGAATGCGACAATAATCATTTTAGGCTTCACCACCGGCACCTGAAAAATATCGTAACAGCAGGCTTCTTCCGACAAGTTGGCTGCTCCAAATCTATTGGAGGAAAGGTACGCGGTGCTTCCATCGGGCGTCAATGAAAAAAAGACATCATTTGCGCTTGAATTGACAGGTGGAGAAAGGTGTACAGGTTCTGTCCAACCCATTTGTGGGGTACCTACAGTTTTAAAGACATCAAAGCCACCAAGATTCAATCTTCCGTTAGAACTGAAATACAAGGTTCCCGTTTCCGCGTGGTAAAAAGGCGTTACATCTTCGTCCGGAGTATTTATGGCTTCCAGGTTGGTAGCAGGACTAGTCGTTCCATCGGGATAAAGGTAAACATACCAAATATCGCGCCCCCCTTTCCCTCCGGGACGGTCACTTACAAAAAACAGTAATTCAGCATCCTGGCCGTTCAGTTTTACGAGATTGGGTTCGGTGGAGGTGTAGCCAAGTACATTTACAGAAGCACCGAGTTTTTGGGCCGGTCCCCAGTCTTCTTCTTTCCGATTTCTCCAATAGAGCTGAGACTGGATACCAACGGTGTTTATAAATTTACCGAGTGCGTAGTACATCGCTTGTTCGGAACTATTGAAAGTGGGATGCAGAACATGCTGTTTTTGGATCCCAAAGTCAATCGTTTTGGTTAGAAAGGTATCGGCAGAAGGGCTTGCCTCTATTATTTTAACCAAGCGGCGTTTCCGCTGACGGTCTCCCCAATCCAGTTTTTTGAAAGGAAATCGATATGAAGAAAAGAAAAAGCTGCCATCGCCTCGAGGCCAGTTCATGTACTCGGAGAATGCGGTATTGATAGAAGAGTCTAATAAAATCGCTTGGGTAGCAAAATCCGACTTTTCACTCATTTTCAGGGCCCAGTTTACGCGTTCTAATCGTTCTTCCAATCGTTCTCGGGTAAAAATCGTATCCAGGGTGTTTTTCTCCAGCAACTTCAGATACTGCTCCTGTGCCTGCAGGTAGTTGCCCGCCCTGAATTGCGTTTCCGCCAGCTTAACAGCAGCCTCTGTATTAGAGCTGTCTGCTTGCAAAAGCCGCTCCCATGTTTTGGCAGCGAGCGGGTACGCGCTGTAATTCATACAAGCCAAGGCATAGCCCCTCAACGCTGGAACCCGGGTACTATCCACGGCGATCACCCGAGCAAAATAGTCCATCGCCAAGTAATCATCCCCTTCTTCCAAGGCTTTGTAACCTTTCTCTTCGACCTTGGCCAGAGAGGGCCCTCGGTCTACATTCTCGCCCATTCGATTTGAAAAACCGGTTCTACTCGTCTGGGCTAGCAAAGACTGAGCGGTTACCAATATAGTGCAGAGGAGTAACTGTAATCTCATGTGAATCGCACAATTGAACATACCTTTTGTCGGGATGCCGATTAAATAATAGGACAAGATTTGAATTTTGACATTGGTTTCACTTTGTAGAGTCGGTAGATAAGTGCCAGCTCTGAGCCGCCTCTACCCTCCGTTAGTGTTCTCGCTTTGGAGATATTGATGTCATACGTGTACCCCAGCGTCCAAGTGCGCCAGTGGACTTCCACATGGGGAACTATTGCATCCCGGTAGGTCTGTCGAAAATTTCCTCCAAACTGAATGGCGAGCTCGCGATACGGTTGTTGGTTGAGGTAGAAACGGGCGGCGGCTCCGAGTGCAAACTCCCGGTAGCCCCCTTGATCCTGGTACAAAGCTTGTCCAACGGCATCCAATCTGGAATGTACTTCTAGCAAAAGAGAAGTATAGAAGGCCCTTCTTTGCTCCAGGCGAACTTTATTGTTTCCTTGAAAGAAATCATGTGAAGGCCGGTTCATGTGGTGCCAACCGATCCCCAGATCCACTTTGCTTCGGTTGCTTTTGGACTGCCAACGGTAGTTCAAGCCCGAACTGAAATCAAAGTATTTAATATTGGTATTGTCCAATAATTGCGACTCTTGAAAAGAGGCGGAGGGGTCATACATCCGATCTATGAACTGGGCATCAAAACTGATGTTTCGAGTAGAGAAGTGGCGCTGACCAAACATAGGAACCACCCCCAATGTCAGAAAATGATTGGAGAATAAACTGCTTTTCCGCTTCAGAGGGAGGGTGTAGGACAATGGTACGGCAATCTGTTGGGAAGTCAGGCTGAGATCTCCTTGCTGATCATAATTAATAATCAGGCCCCCGGTCAAATACCGATCATAACGAAGTTTTTCTAGGTAAAACTTGTTCTCCACTACCCCACTGAAAGTAGTATAAGGGACTGGAATAGAGGTCCACTGATTTCGGTAGTTTGCGGTAAATCGGGTATCTCCCCCAAAAATACCAGTCATTCCAGGGCCTAAATTCATGGGAGAATTCAGGTACTGCGAATAGTGAATATCCTGAGCAGAGAGTACTTGGACAAAACAAGCCAAGGTACCTGCCAACAAAAAGCGCAACGATATATTCATTGTTTTCACAAGCACTTACGCGTAAGCAATAGATGTATAGATATTAAAAAAATAGGTCTTATCTAAAGGTTGAATTTGCCTAGCAAAGCACATTTTCAGTTAACACTACCTCTACAACTGGCAAAATCGTTCGTTTTCCAACGGTTTAATAGGGATCAACTAGACATCCATTTCACACGGATCGAGATAGCAAGGGGGAAAAGCGCCATCGATTTTTTTCCAACATGGAGTTCTAGAGAATTTAACTACAAAAAAGCAGTAGAATGTCGATGAACGCGTGGAAAAAAAGATTTTGCAAAAGATTAAAAAGACAAATGTACAGTTTTTTAGTGCTTAAAGCAATAAAAAAAAGTGATTGCAGAGCGATCTACAACCACTTTAACAAAAATCATGCCCAGAAAGAAAAAT
>CANHDG010000217.1 GCA_947459365.1 Saprospirales bacterium | reverse complement strand
ACCTGCACTACCATGGTCCTTCGGAGGAGTTGAAAGAGGTGTTAGATACGGTGCGACCAGCAGGAATCACCCTCTCTGGCGGCGAAGAAGAAGCCGTGGGCCTGAAGTCGTTCGATGCTATTGAAGAGCTATTTGAGGTGCTGGAACAGGAATTAGGGTAATTCTCCCCGGTAACGGGCCCAAAGATCCGGCCTCCGGGCCTTTGTTCTCGCCACGCTCTGCTCATGCCGCCAGTCTTCTATGTTTTTATCATGTCCCGACAATAATATATCTGGAACTTTCATGCCATTCCAATCCGCAGGGCGGGTGTAAACCGGAGGAGCCAGCAAATCGTCTTGGAAACTATCGGTCAGGGCTGAGGTTTCGTCGTTCAGAACCCCTGGGATTAACCGGCCGACCGCATCCACGAGAATGGCAGCAGCCAATTCTCCGCCCGACAAAACGTAGTCTCCGATGCTGATTTCGTGGGTAATGTACTTCTCTCGGATCCGCTCATCTACTCCTTTGTAGTGGCCGCAGAGAATCAGGACATTTTCCATTAACGAAAGGCGATTACAGGTGGTTTGTTCCAACCGCTCCCCGTCTGGAGTAGTGTAAATCAGTGCATCGTACGTCCGCTCTGCCATTAATTGTTCGATGCAAGCTGCAATGGGCTCCACCCGCATAACCATCCCGGCCCCTCCTCCGAAGGCATAATCGTCCACTTGTTTGTGTTTGCCCAATGCATAGTCGCGGAGGGGATGTAAATGCACCTCCAGCAGGCCTTTTTGCTGGGCACGCTTGAGGATGGAGTGGCTAAAGGGGCCTTCTAGCAGTTCAGGGAGGACAGTAATTATATCAAATCGCACAATTGTCGTTTTTTTGTGCTGCAAATGTACGTGAAATGAATCAAACTGCTTTTAATCAATTAGTCGTAGCGCTGACTTCACGCTATGGAGAGGGGGAAGCACGCAGTATTGCCCGCATTGTCTTAGAGGATGCCTTTCAAACCCGCTCCTACGCTACGTGGATGCTGCCCGAAAAGGAGCAGGCCCGTTTTCAACAGTTGCTTCAAGCCCTGGTGAAGGGGATTCCGGTTCAGTATGTCCTTGGGGAGGCCGATTTTTTCGGACTTCGGTTTGCGGTTAACCCTTCCGTTCTGATTCCACGGCAGGAGACGGAGGAACTGGTGGATTGGGCCCTTGCCATCTTGAGAAACCAGCCTTCTCCCAAGGTACTTGACATTGGACTTGGAAGCGGCTGCATTGGGATTACGCTGAAGGTCAAAAAAAACGATGTGGAGCTTTGGGGAGTAGAAAAAAGCCCAGAGGCACTGAAGGTCGCTCGCGCCAATGCACGAAGTCTCCTCGGAGACTCCTCGGTGCAGTTGCTGGAGGGAGATATCTTGACAGGGGTACGCGCCCTGCAGCGTCCATGGGACCTGATCATTTCCAATCCACCATACATTCCAAGGGAAGAAGCATCTATCATGCCCGAGCATGTGTTGGAACACGAGCCAGATCTGGCCTTGTTTGTAGAAGGAGCCGATCCTCTTCTTTTTTATCGAAAAATAATTATCTTCGCAGGCGAGTGGCTCCTTTCTGGTGGGGCTTTATTACTGGAATGCAATGAATTTAATGCCAAACAAGTGGCTGAACTGTTAAAAAACGCAGGTTTTAAAGAGGTGGAGCTGAAAAAAGACCTCAGCGGGGCGGATCGGATGGTTATGGGGAAAAGGACTTAACGTGTGGCTGCTTGGAATAAAAGGCTCGCCCCAACAAGTGTAAATTGATCCTTCAAACAATTTTATACAATTTTTAACAAAAAGAAGAGTGGCTGACGAATAGAGGGAAATGGTAGTTAAACCCTCCGTCATAGACGTTGCAACCAGCCATGTAGCTTTTAACTTAAATGGTCCTATTTCGATGCGCTACTTGTATCTTTCGTTATTGCTGATCCCTCTAGGCTTCACAGCTCCTTCCGGCACTCCGTATTGTATCCTGGCCAATCCTTCTTTCGAAGATCCCAATCCAAGGGAGGCTCGTTTCCCAGAGGGGTGGTCGTCCCAGACTCCCAACAATACCCCCGACCTGCTCCCAGGGGCCTGGGGACTGCAAGCCGCTCCCTTTCACGGAAACACCTGCCTTGGCCTGGTTACCCGTGACGATGGTGGGGTTGAAAACGTAGGTCAGCGGCTTTCTAACCCGCTTCGGCCCTTGGAATGCTACACCCTCTCGCTTCATCTGTGTAAGGCTGCTCAATACGTAGGGTACCATCAGCCTTGCCGACTTCGAATCTGGGGAGGAAGCCAACCTGGTTCCAAACAAGTATTACTGGCCACTTCTACCCTTGTAAGCCACACTGATTGGCGGAAATACGAGTTTACCTTTACCCCGAAAGTGCCCGTTGAAAGCCTGACCTTTGAGGCTTATTACGCGCCCGGGGCCTCTTTTAAGTACAAAGGCAATATTCTGCTCGACCATTGTTCTGCCCTTGAAAAGTGTGTAAAAGCGTAACGAAGATCGATGGATACCTCTGTTCTGTTGCAGCACTTGTCGGATTACATCGAACTTACACCTCAGGAGCAGGAACATTTTTGTCAGCATCTTTTGCCAAAAAAGGTGGCGAAGCGCGGTTTTTTGTTGCAGACCGGGCAAATCTGCCGGCATTCTTTTTTTGTACATCAAGGCATTTTGAGGGGATATACCCTTGATCAGTCAGGAGGCGAACACCTATTAAGTTTTGCTCCAGCTGGTTGGTGGATGGCCGATTTATACAGCCTGTTTTCTCAACAACCAGGACAACTATTTATTCAGGCCATGGTGGACACAGAGGTTTGGTTGCTTCCCAAACAGGCGCAAGAACAACTGTACCTGGACATCCCGAAATTGGAGCGCTATTTTAGGATACTGGTTGAGAAATCCTTGGTGGCAAGTCAACAGCGGCTCATTGATAACCTAAGTCGGACCGCAGAAGAGCGTTATGCTCAATTTGAACGCCGGTTCCCGGACCTGATCAGCCAGGTGCCCCAAAAGTATATTGCCTCTTATATTGGGGTTACCCCGGAATTTTTTAGTAAAATGAGGGCGAACTGGCTAAAAAGGGGAAATAACTCCGTTCCAAAGAAGCTATCCTCCCAGGGGTGCCTACCTGAGGCCTTCAATTTTCCCTGAACCTGTTTTCTTAATCTAGGTTATGGTAAAGGTGGAAGCCTTCCACCTACTTTTGTGGTATCAAATGCACTAATTGGTTCTTTTAAACGCTTAATTGAACAAACAAGATGAACAGAAAAGATTTTTTGAGAAAAGGATTCTTGGGTACGGGCATGCTGGTAGCGACCGGTTCCGTGGCCAATGTGTTGAAAAACGAGATCGATGAACTGGTACCCCTGGATATCATCGGCTTTAATCATTTGCCAAACGAAACAACAAAAATTATGAATAACACCGTTTTGCACCGCGCTGAAAGCCGCGGACATGCCAATCATGGCTGGCTGAATTCTTATCACTCCTTTAGCTTTGCCAATTACTACAACCCAGAGCGCATGCACTTCGGGGTATTGAGGGTGCTCAACGACGACACCGTGGACGCCGGTATGGGATTTGGTACCCACCCGCACGACAACATGGAGATTATCTCCATACCCTTGGAGGGCGATCTGGAACATAAAGACAGTATGGGAAATGCCACCGTGATTAAAAACGGGGATATTCAGGTAATGAGTGCCGGAACAGGCATTCGACACAGCGAATACAATAAGAACAAAAACCAGCTAGTCAAATTTTTACAGATTTGGGTGTTCCCAAACAAGCGGAATGTAACGCCTCGGTACGATCAATTGACCTTGCGCGCGGAGGATCGGCAAAATAAATTGCAGCAAATTCTCTCTCCAGATCCCAACGACGCGGGCGTGTGGATTCACCAGGATGCCTGGTTTCACCTAGGCACCTTTGAAAAAGGAAAGGGCGCTGACTATCAAATCCGGAAAGCAGGCAACGGCGTGTATGCCTTCGTAATTAAAGGCGAATTTGAACTTGCTGGGCAGCAGCTCAAGCAACGCGATGGCTTGGGAATTTGGGACACGGAAGGGTTTGAATTGGAGGCCAAGACACCGGGAGCAGAAATTCTGCTGATGGAGGTACCGATGCAGTTGTAAGAAGCAACACGAGTTGGAGCGAAAAGTAGAGTGCTAACCGCTCCAACTCTTTTTTGATTTAAAGCGCGTTGGCGATTTGTTCCTTTATTTTTTCCAGTTCGTCCTTCATTTGAACGACGAAACGCTGGATATTGGCATCATAAGCTTTAGCACCTAGGGTATTAATTTCCCGCCCAATTTCTTGGGAAATGAAGCCGAGCGTACGGCCGGCCGACTGGGAGTGGTCGTCCAGTTGTTCGACGAAATACTTGCAATGCTGTGCTAAACGGATTTTTTCCTCACTCATATCCATTTTTTCCAGGTAAAAAAGCACTTCTTGTTCAAAACGGTTGTGGTCTACGTTTTCTCGACCGAATGTTTCTTCCAAGTTATTGCGCATCCGTTCCCGCATTTTATGAAACCGCTCCTGCTCAAACGGTCCAACCATGTCAAGCAGACCAAGGATGGAAGCGATGCGGTCCCTAAGGTCTTGATCGAGCACTTTTCCCTCTTGCAAGCGGTAGTTGCGGAGACCGTGAAGGGCTTCCTGAAGGATGCCTTTTAAGGTGGTCCATTCCTCTTCGTTGGTTTCGGAGCTTTGGGAGGCGATGACGCTTGGGATCCGGAGGATGGAGGGCAATAGCTCCGATTTATCAAGCCCAAGCTCATCTGCTAGTTTGGAGATGGCCAGGAAATAGCCTTTGAAGACTGGCTCATTAAGAGAGACCGTAGCGGCTCCATTGAGGTTTTGGACTTCTATCAGCACGTCGATTTTTCCACGTT
>CANHDG010000216.1 GCA_947459365.1 Saprospirales bacterium | reverse complement strand
TTAAATGCTTTAGCTCTAAAAGGGTAGCCACCAACTGTACATCTGGTGAGACCTCCTCCAATACTTGTTGATCCAACAATAATTTTTGCTGTAGCCCCTTCATGGCAAAGGCATCTCGCTGAAGAATCTGCACCACTGACTGCGGAAAATAACGGCGAATATCTCCCAACCAACGAGCAATTGAAGGATTACTCCCTCCTCCCGTTCCCATCCGAACCGAACCCTCAGATCCCCCCATTGGCTTGTATTGGAATTTTTTCCGACGCTCAAACTCATACAACGCATCCAGCGCAGCGTCCAATGCCGCTACAGAATCCGGAAGGGGCTGACCGGTACCATCCGATTCAGCCCCTCCAAGTATTAATCGCCAACGGGTCAATAAATCCATTCTACTCGTCTAAAAAACCACTAATTCATAGGGCAGACGAGCCTGGATTCCCTTTGCATTGCGCAAATCACGCAGACTCCGGTACATCGGATACAATTCACCCAACTCTGATTTCAGCACAGATGTACTGACCGCCTCTTCCCGATCTTCTGCATTCATTAACTTTTCCACCAACTGCTCAATAGGTGTTTTGGTTTCCGGGTATTCTCTTATTTTATACTTTTCTAATTGTGCTAACCGCGATGCTGCCTGAATAGCTCTATCCAAACCCCCAATTTCATCCACCAAACCAATCTGTTTAGCCATCTGACCGGGCCAAACCCTTCCCTGAGCAATGGAGTCCACCTGATCCCTGGTTTTATGACGACCTACAGCTACCTTTCCTAGAAAATCTTCGTAAGTAGCCTCGATGCGCGCTTGAATCATCTGGCTTTCTTCAGGGGAAAAGTCCAGTAGCGGAGAGCCAAAAGCAGAATGACGGCCAGTTTTTACAGTATCGACTGTAATTCCTACATTTTCTTTCATCGTTTTTTGCAAAATAGGAATCAACCCGAACACCCCAATGGATCCAGTGATAGTTCCTGGCTCAGCAAAAATACTATCCGCCTGACAAGCAATATAATATCCACCTGAAGCGGCCACATCGCCCATACTCACGACCACTGGCTTGCCCGCCTGTTTGCAAAGTAATACTTCCCGGAAAATATTCTCGCTCGCCATGACCGATCCCCCAGGAGAATTAATTCGCAACACAATCGCTTTGATGTTTTCATCCTTGCGAAGCATCCGCAGTATTTTTACATATTGACCATCTGTGATTCCACCAGCAACACTACTTTTTCCATCTGTAATACTTCCCTCCGCATAAACGACCGCAATTTTATCCTTTCCGGAACCCTTTTCCTGCCCCTTGTCTTTTGCCAAATAATAATCGGTTAATGAAATTTTGCGAAGCTTCTCCTTATCGTCCAAGCCAATTTTTGACTTCATAAGCTCCAAGACTTCATCCTCATGGACAAGGCGATCGACCAATCGACTTTTAAGTGCTCCTTCTGCACTAAAGCCATCCAAGCGATCCGCAACTAATCGTAACTCTTCGGCTGGAATATTTCGAGTTCGAGAAATGTCTTGGATGAAAATATCGTATAAAGCATTCAGGTATACCCGCGTCTGAAGCCGGTTCTGCTCACTGATTTTGTCAAGACGGAAGGGTTCAGTTGCACTCTTAAACTGACCGGCATAAAATATGCGCATCTGAACATCCAGTTTATCCAACATTTCTTTGAAAAAAGTAATGGTGGCAGCATACCCCTTAAATTCAATTCCTCCAACCGGGTTCAGTAGTACACTGTCTGCAACCGATGCCATGTAGTAGCCGCTTTGACTATAAAAATTGGCATAGGCAATGATGAACTTGCCAGAGGTCTTGAAATCTTCCAGGGCCGCACGGATAGTGGCAGCACTGGCTTTTCCCGCCATGAACAATGAAGGGTTCAAGTAAATCCCTTTGATATCCGGATCTTCTTTGGCAAGGCGGATCATTTTAACAATATCTGTCACTCCAAGGACATAAGGAGATTCCAGATCAAAAGGACTCATCTCTGTGTTATTCGTTTTCTCCGGTATCACTGCGTCCAACTTCAACTCGAGTACTGAATTACTCGAAAGTTGCACCTGCTTATCCTCAGAGGCAGATCCTGCCAACCCAACCAACGCACCAAAACCTAGGAAAAGCAACAAGCCTAAAGCCAAGGTGGTTCCCAAACAAGAGGCTAGCAAATATTTTAAAAACTGTGGCATTGTTAAATGGTATAAATGATGAATTAGAATGCAAATTAAACAGATGCATAGATCTTAGCCTAATTTAATTAGATAAACCCCGCCTTTTCGGGGACCAAGCACCTCGAAAAGACAAGTTGGGAAAACACCAGGCACCCCACTAAAACGTCGTGCTTCCGACCAAAAACAGAAATATTCATTTGATCAATACCTCAAAAACAGAAAAACAACCTACTTTTAACTCTTTAAACTTCCCGTTTAATTCCCATTTTGCAGTTCCAATGCTCTACTGAAAAGTGCTGCCACAGATGGGAAAAACCCCAAGCAGTCAAATTCATCCTTCAACAATTAACTATTGGTTCGGCATGTTTCCACAACCGATTCGCGCACTACTTAAGACCGCCATTTTTACTCTGGTGCTCTTCTTGTCTCAACCAGAAGCAGCCGCCCAAATCCTGCAGGCAACAGGGGCAAACACCCCTCCATTTACACCACAAAACCTGATTGAAAATATATTCCTGGGCCAAGGTGTCGATGTTTCCAACATTACCTTTCAGGGAGACCCCATTGCGGTTGGATATTTTACAGGTGGCCAAGGCCCTGTTGGAATAGAACGAGGAATTGTGCTGACCACCGGGCAAGTTGTTTCAACCAATACCGTATTTGGCTGCGAGGCCGATGGAGTAGATTTTGCTAGCTCCTCCAATGCCGGTGGGGGAGTAGAACCCGATTTGGATAACCTCGTATCTACCATGCTGAACGATGTTGCCGTCTATACCATTACCTTTACCCCTACCTCTGATACCCTTCGTTTCAAATACTGCTTCGCCTCCGAGGAATACCCCGAATATGCCTGCAGCAATTTTAACGATGTATTCGGTTTCTTTATCCAAGGCCCAAACTACCCTGTCCCAACCAATATTGCACTCATTCCAGGAACAGCCCTCCCAGTTACCATTAATAATATCCATCCCCTCAACTTATCATCTGCTGGACCCTGCCCTCCAACAAACGAACAATTCTACAATAATAACCTTAACAGCACCCAACAACCCACCTACGATGGATTCACAGACGTGTTTACCGCTGAAGCAGTGGTGGTTCCTTGTCAACAATATACCATTAAACTGGCCATTGCTGATGCCGGGGATGCATTCTTTGACTCTGCCGTCTTTTTAGAAGCAAAGAGCTTTGGTACTGGCTCCATTCGAGCAACTGTCAGCACTCCAAGCGCTGACGGCACCCTTACAGAAGGCTGCTCCAATGGCTCGGTCACGTTCTCTTTGCCTATCCCTACCGATACCGATCTACCCTTGGATTACAACATTTGGGGAAGTGCCACCAATGGAGTTGACTATACTTTTATAGCTTCCAACCAACCTATTCCTGCTGGATCCGATCAACTCCAGCTGATCATCCAACCTCTAGAGGATAATGTGGTGGAAGGAACAGAATTTATTGCAATCGATGTCCAACGAGATCCTTGCACCAGAGATACCGTTTACCTCTACATCCGTGAAAATGCCCTGGTTGCTCCTGCTTTGCAAGCAGATACCACTATCTGTCTAGGAGAACTTGTTCAATTGGATGGAACCCTACCTATTCCTGTACCACCTCCTTATGTCTTTACTAACCCACAGGATATCGTCATTACCCCTACCAATACTGCTGTGTTCTCTGCAATCAATGTTTTTGGAGTACAACCCACTACACTCGACTCCGGTGTGATCCGGTCCGTCTGTATCAATATCAACCATAACTGGGTGGATGACTTGGATGTATTCTTGATTTCACCCGGTGGCCAGTTTATTGAACTAACAACGGATAATGGAGCAAATGGCGACAACTATGTCCAAACATGTTTCACCCCAACCGCCACTACCCCAATCAACTTCCCAGGACCGTTCGCACCCGCCTCCGCAGCACCTTTTACTGGCAACTTCAAACCCGAAGGTATTTGGAGTGATCTTTGGGGTGGCCCCGTCAACGGACAATGGCGACTACAAATCGTTGATGACCAAAATGGTTTCGTCGGTACGCTCACAGAATGGAGCATCACCTTCGAACCTAGCTACAAAATAAATTACAGCTGGACGCCCAACAATACCGTTTCCTGCCCCAGCTGCCCAATCACTTCTGTCACCCCAACCCAAACGACTAACTACACTGTAATAGCTACCGACTCCTATGGATGCCAGGTCTATGACTCTGTTACTGTCCTTGTGCAACCTACTCTGAGTGGCACCCAAGTTGAATGTGGCCCCTCCACTGTTAATTCTATTACGTTTGTCTGGGATCTCATCCCAGGCTCACAAGGCTACGAAATCAATATAAATGGTACTGGCTGGATTTCTCCTCAAACCGACACCTCGCATACGGTGAATGGCTTAAATCCCAATACGGTCCTGACCGCTGAAGTTCGGGGGATTAATAGTATTAGCACCTGCCCAGCCATCATCTCAACTGCCACCTGCTCTAATTGTGCTGCCCCTGTTCTCTCTGCCATCGCCACTAGCGTAAGCTGTTTCGGCAGTCAGGATGGCACTGCTACCATTAGTACAGACAACCAAAATCCTCCCTATAATTTTAGGGTAGGAGCCATATCCAACAGCGACGGTTTGTTTAACAACCTAGCTGCTGGGGCTTATATTTGTGTGGTAACAGATGCGTCAGGATGCACCGCACAAACTAATTTCATCGTTGGATCGCCAGGCGTAATTAATTCCATCCTCCAAAACCAAACCCCCGT
>CANHDG010000215.1 GCA_947459365.1 Saprospirales bacterium | reverse complement strand
TTTTTTATCCCTAATATGTCCATCAATGGCGCCATCTACACCACTCCTTTGGTAGAGATCGCAGCTGGCGGAGTGTATATCACCCCACAGATTGAATTGGATGGATGGGCATTAGAGGCAGTAGACAACCTAATTTCTTTTGAATATGAAGCATTTCGGGAAGATGGAAGCCCTCTTTTGCGGATTCCACCTGCTCAAGGAGTGCCTGCGATTTTTGTGACCTTACAAAATCTAAGCTTTTACTACTTGGAAGGTTATTGGGGAAAAGTCACCTACCCACTTAGCACGGACACCATTGATATTGACATTAACCAGACTAATTTAAATGGAAATGTGCAGGTTAAGAATCCAAAAGTTACCATTACCGTGTTCAACTCGTATGGATTTCCCACCCGTGGATTGATTAATTACCTGCGTTTTCGCGCAAAAAACGGCGAGCTCCTGGCATTAGAAAGCCCGCTGATTCAAGAAGGCTCCGAAATTGGAATTGATTTTGATTACCCTTCTTTTCAAGCAGGAGAGGTAGGACAAACGAAGGAAACCGTTTTTTACTTTGATGATACCAACTCCAACATCGCGGATATCTTTAATGCCCAGCCCACTCAGTTGATCTATCAGGTAGAGGGTTTGGCGAATGCCGACGCAGATCCGAGTCTGATTGGCTTTTTAACCGATAGTAGCACGGTTCGGCTCAATGTGAAAGTAGAACTATTATTAGAGGGGCAGCTGCAAAACTTTTCTGCTGACCAGAGTTTGAACCTGGATTTTGCGAGTTTTTCCTCAGAGACGCCTTTTGAGACGGCTGAGTTTAAGCTCGTGACCGAAAATGGCATGCCACTCAGCTCCAGCCTGCAAGTCTATTTCCAAAATGAGGCAGGCGTGGCAATTGACTCCTTGTTTGAGGAAGGCCCTAAAGCCGTCATCCAGTCGGCTCCTGTCAATCCTGCCAATGGAATCACTACCGGAAACAATCGTACGGAAACCTACATACCTTTTACAGCAGAGCGATTTGAGCGCCTGCGCAGTTCTGCTAAGAAAGCACAGCTCCTTACCTTTTTCACCACAGCAGAAGGCGGAAGCATACCCGTCAAAATCCTGTCTGACCAAGGATGTGTGGTGAAAATGGGTGTTCGAATCCAACGATAAGCCCTGTATCCAGCTATAACCTCCTTTTTTTGACGCAAACGAGTCTATTCGTGAAAAATAACTTACTTTCCTTCTTTTTTTTCCTGGCTGCGGGCACCCCTTTATGGGCCCAGCAGGATCTATTGCTTTCTCATTTGCCTGACCAATGGCAGTTCAATCAGGTCAACCCGGCCGCTTTCCCAACAGAGAAGCGTTTTGTGCTTGCGCTGCCCGGCTTAGGCTTGGATGGTGGACACAGCGGCACCGCCACCTTGAGTGATTTTTATAAAAGGGAGAACGATCGGAATCTCTTGGATTTTACGGGTTTGATAGATCGGTTGGAATCCTTCAATTACCTTAGTTACCGCCAATCCATCGAGACAGCTGGGCTGGGATTTCGATTAGGAGGCAAAGGAAAAACAGCTCTCACGCTTGGCCATGCGATTCGCTTCCAAGCAGACGCCTTTTACCTTCGGGAGCTCCCCGAACTACTTTGGACCGGGAATGCGGCTTTTATTGGACAAACGATCGAAATTGCCCCGAGGGTAGCTGCCTTCGATTGGCACGAGCTACAGTTAGGCATCTCCAGCACACTTGGGCCGGTCCGGCTGGGTGTAAAAGTAAAGCGGTTGATGGGGGTAAGTGCCTTGCAGACAGATCCCAAGGCGCAAAGCGCCACCGTGTATACCGATCCAGACATTTATCAATTAAGTTTAAACACCGATTTTGGGGTGTATTCAGCGGGCATTATTTCTGCTATAGACACAGCTGGACTCGGCTTTCGGGTACTTGCCAATGAATTTCAGAACCAGCCACAAAGGACGAATGGGGGATGGTCAACCGATTGGGGTGTTCAGTTAAAAGTGAATGAGCGCTTACAGTTTTTTGCCTCTGCCCTGGATATGAGGGCCTCCATTCGATGGAAAGAGGCCGATTATTATTATTCTAGAGGTAATTATGATTACGAAGGAGCGGTTTTGCCAGGTACAGATTTGATTAACGGTGTTGAGGGCCTTGACTTTAATGGAAAATTAGATACCTTAAACGATGTATTTGGTTTCCGACGTTTCAGCTTAGACGACCTCAAGAGCACCGTTTCTGGACGTTACTTTTTGGGAGGGCATTACCAATTCTCCGAACGTTGGCGCCTCGCAGCCTCTTTTTTTCACGAAAGCAGGCTGTATCAAAGCATCAGCGCCGGGGGGGTAAGCGCTCATTTCCGCCCATTAAAATGGATAGAAGTAGGAGCATTGTTCAGCTTTAACGATGCGACTGGAAATAAACTGGGAGCGCAACTGAGCCTTCAACCCGGCTTTGCACGGTTTTTTCTTGCTACAGACGATGTTGCTGGAATCATAGCCCCCTTCCATACCTCCCGAGTACAACTGCGGACTGGGATGGCTCTCGTATTCTAACCTCCACTCGCGAACTAGGATAGCTGGCTCAACTGAAGCGCAACCTGTGCTGCAACCAGCGCATTGTGGCAGACCAGCTCTACATTGGTTTTCAGGCTGTCGCCACCTGAAAGCTGCTCGATTCTTGCAAGCAGGAAGGGGGTCACGGCCTTGCCTTTTACCTCTGCTTTGTTCGCATCCTCCAAGGCCTGCTCAATAATACCTTCCATTTTTTCATAAGGTTGGTGATACGGTTGTGGGACTGGATTTGCAATAACCACCCCGGAACGGGAACCCATTCCCCAGGTAGCTTGAAGCAGCTTTGCTACTTCCAGCGGGGTATCCAGACGACCATCCACTTTAAATCCGCTGTCTCTGGAAAAAAAGGCAGGGAAATCGGAGGTTTGGTATCCAACTACTGGGACCCCAAAGGTTTCGAGGTATTCAAGGGTTAATCCAATATCCAAAATACTTTTAACGCCTGCGCAAACGACGGCCACTGGAGTTTGGGCCAGCTCTTGTAAATCAGCGGAGACATCCATGGTAGTGGTGGCGCCCCGATGCACCCCACCAATACCACCCGTAGCAAAAACACGAATACCCGCCAGGTGGGCAATAATCATAGTGGAAGCCACCGTAGTGGCCCCATTCGATCCGCTCGCTACTAAAAAAGGAAGGTCTCGACGGCTAGCCTTGGGAATTTGGGGCCCTCCCTGGGCCAATAACTCCATTTCCGAAACAGAGATCCCCGCTGTCAGCCCCCCCCTGATCACCGCACAAGTTGCTGGAACAGCGCCCTCTGTCCGAATTACCTGCTCTACCCTTAAGGCTGTCTCTAGGTTTTGAGGATAGGGCATACCGTGCGAGATGATGGTACTCTCGAGGGCCACCACAGGCTTGCCGGAGGCGATTGCCTCCTTCACTTCAGCTGAACAAGATAGCATTATTTACAGATTTTGGGTGCGAAGGTAGTTGCTTAGACAATTTACCGTTTAATTTTGCCCAAAAAATAGCGATTCTACTTTTTATGAACTACTCACTGCCACTTCTGCTTATTGCCACTGTAGGAATCTTATTTACCTCCTGCCAAAAACAGGATCCTCCACCTGCACCAACTCCCACCCTTCCTAACTGCTCCAATGGCTACCGGTTAGAAGAACGCCGCGAAATCACCGGATATGTCAGAACCTTTGAATACAATGGTTTAGGCCGCCTAGCTCGATACACCGAGGCCGGTGGTGGAGCCTCCAGTGCGGTCCGCTATTATGAATATTCTTTCGACCAAAAACCCGAAAAAATTCGTATTTATGGGGTAGAAAATGGATTAGAAATCCTACAACGGGAGCAGACCATCCACTACTCTGTGGTCAGGGCTCCTATTACCTTGACCGATCGGCAGCTATCCACCAATGAAGTCGTACTTCATAAATTTAAGACGGACACCCTAGGGCGCATTACCTCTGATAGCATTTTTAACAACAGCATGCAGTTGACAGCAGTTCTGCAATTAGAATGGGAAGGCAATAACCTAAGTAAAGAGACCAAGGTATATCCGATACCCGGAAGCGTGAGTTTTACCTTTGACAATAAGGTGAATCCAAACTATGAGCTTCGACACTGCTTTCTTGACAATATTGGCAACGGAGCCCCTACCCTATGGTCAGCCAACAACGTCAAAGATTTCAGCGTGACCAACAACGGCATTACTCAAAAGTACGATTTGAACCTCGTTTATTACAATGAAGACCTTGTTCAGGGCGACTACAGTGGATTTTATCTATACGAATGTCGGTAAACGAACTTTGGGTGTTAACAAAATCAAAAAATCCACGTTTTAGCACGCTGGAACAGTACTTTTGTGCACTTTTCAACCACTTACTAGCTGGAAACAGCCACTTTTCCAACTTACATTCTTTCAGACATGATAAAAAGAACCTTTATTGCGCTTTCAATAGGCCTGGCCCTCAGCGTTTCGGCCTTCGCTCAGAGTAAAGACCCCGTTTTGTTTTCCATTCAGGGCAATCCTGTGAATGCCTCCGAATTTGTAGGGATTTACACCAAAACCAATCAGGACAAAGCTGATTTTAGCCGCAGTTCCCTGGAAGAATACCTCGACTTGTACATCAAATTCAAATTGAAGGTACAAAAAGCCCGAGATCTTAAGCTGGATACTATTCCTGCTCTACTCTCTGAACTAGAGGGATACCGCCGTCAGCTCGCCTCCTCCTACCTGGTAGACCGGGAGGTAACCGACAAGCTAGTGAAAGAGGCCTATCTTCGGATGCAATCCGACATAGAAGTCAGCCACTTATTTGTTGCAGTCGACCGAAATGCAGCTGCCAAGGATACGCTGACAGCATTTAACCGAGTGAACGACTACCTACAACAAATTAAGAAGGGCAGTGCCAGCTTC
>CANHDG010000214.1 GCA_947459365.1 Saprospirales bacterium | reverse complement strand
GTGTTTTTCCAGCAAAAACTTAGAAACAACTTCTTTTTTACCGGTTCTTACACCTTGTTCTGGTCAAACTTCAGTGGTCGAAACGGCGATTTAATTCCGTCAGCTTGGGACAATCGGCACTTGGTATCGGCAATTTTAGGGTATAAATTCCGTAAAAACTGGGAGCTGGGCGTGAAATACCGCTACCAAGGAGGAGTTCCATATACTCCTTTTGATTTGGCAGCCAGTCGCTTGAATTACGCGGTGACCGGGACTGGGACCTTGGATGTGGCCAACTTGAACAGCCTTCGTTTGGCTCCATTCAACCAGCTGGATATCCGGATTGATAAAAAATGGAATTTCCGCCGGACTACGCTGGATTTGTTTTTTGATATTCAAAACGCTTTGGCGGCCAAAAATGAAGCCGTTCCAAACTATACGTTCGCACGAAATGCGGACAACAGCGGATGGTTAACCACGGATGGGAAACCCTTGGCGGCAGATGGATCCAATGCACAGCCAATTATTTTACCCAATTTCAACTCTACGGTGCTTCCAACACTCGGTATTATTGTGGAATTTTAACCGGGAAAGAATCGGCTACTTACAAGAAGCCCCATTGGCAGCGTACCGCCAATGGGGCTTCTTTTTTATCAGAAGAGAACGTAGTGTGAAAGCAAGTTTGCATCCAAAAGGGCGCATTCTCGAGTGCCGATTAAAAAGAAACGGTTGTTTCCGTGAGGCAAAGGTCTAAATTTAAAAGGAAACGGCCAATCTTTTTTGAAAGTATTTTAGGTTTCGATTAAAAGGCCCTCGATTTACCTCCTCGCTCCCTATTGAGAATTTGCCTAGTATTTGATCATTGTACCTGAAATAGTCCCTTCTGGACCTCTTAACCGGTAATAATAAGACCCCGCTGGCCAATTACCCGATACTATCCAAGAAACAGGTCCGGAGGGCAGGTCTCGCTGCTCAACGTACCATACCCGACCCAATCCATCCAGTAGCTGAAGTTCTAGGGAACAAGCTTCTTTTAGATCCAGGTTTAACTGAGTTGCCTCTTTCCATGGGTTGGGAAATAGGCGAACCGAATAAAGCAAATCGCTTGGATTCGGTTGGTTTTTCCGGAAACGAACCTGGGGTGAAAAAACTTCTCCGTTCGACCAATAGGCCCGGGCAGGAAGCTCATTTTCCGAAATAAAAAAGACTTGATCCAGGGAAAGCGCCTCGCGGGCACGCACCCGCAAACTAACTTGACCTGTCCCCCGCTCATTTACCCATCGTAAAAAGGAGGACCCCGAATGGATTTGCTCGGGCAATAAGCCTGCTGAAGGATGTACTTCAAGGAGTTCTAAGCTTGGAAAAGAAAGTGCCAACTGACAAGCCACCAAGTCTTCCGGACCGGTCAGTACCACCCTTGCCTCCTCTCCGGGAGCTAGGATCCAACTGTCCGAATCCAAGCGTTGGCCCTCAAAATAGACGACTGGATGGGTTCTATCCTCCGACCCTAGCAGGTTATTGGGGGCAGCTGACCCATCGACATCCCCGACTTTAATCCCGTAGAAATCCAAGCCGGTTGTCTGGAGCGGCGTGTATCTCAGGGTGTCGCGTATGGGTTCAAGAAATGGGTTTAAAGAGTCCTGAAATACCTGGGCCTGATCGATAAATCTCCAGCTGGTATTGAAGGGCAGGTAACTGTATATTCCCAATATCAGCTTGCGCAACTCCACAATATCCAGCGTGGTGACCGTATTACTTCGGTTAGCATCCGCAGCAATCAGGTAGTACGGAGAAGAAATAGGCTGCAGCGCAAGGATGTGCCGGCTAATTAAGACTAAGTCCCAAACAGAAACCCCATTCAAAGGGTCAATGTCTTGCAAAGGGCGTATTCTGAAAGCAGGACCCACTGGCACCCCATTAAAAATCTGGTAACAGCCATCAGGCCCCCAAACTGGTGGGCCTACGATAGAGGGGAACCCATTGGAAAGAGATTCTAGCTGAATAATCACGTCATCAATGGGTTCTCCTTCGATGGTCGTGATATAACCAGTGCATTCTGTTGGTTCCATCGGCTCATCACAGCCTTGGGGATTGTTTACCAACACCATGGTCATACAGCTTTGGGCGTTACTGTCAAAATCCATCGCCCATATTTCAACGGGCAACACCCCTAGATCATCGTATAAAAGAGTCAGCTGATGCACAGGGCTGCCATCGGGCTGTAATGGGAAGCCAGACCCGCTTCCGGCCCTCCGAAGAGAAACAGTAAATACTTGATTGGATTCTAAATAGTTATCTTCTATGTACTGGATAAAGTCTGATACAAACAGCACTGCTTGGCAGTCTGCTCCAATCGGTTGAAGGTTCACGGAGACCGAATTCAGGCAATGGATGGTTGGGGGGGCTCCATCGCGCACCTGGAGGGCTCTGGTGCAGGTACTTCTTTGCCCACAGGCATCCGTTACCAGCCAAGTGAGTCGATGGTTGCCATAAGGCAGTTGTGGGAAAGTCCGTTCCCCTGCATTGTTTTCCCAGACGATCTGTGCACGGTGCAGGCTATCCGCAGAAGGTAGAATTGCCAGGGCAAAACCCCATAAGGAATCGGCGGAAACTGGACGGGAATCAAAAGAACGAGCGGTTCCGCTCCCATTCAGGTTTCCAAACCAGACCGTATTTCTTGCTGGAAGGGAGTCGCTATCGAGGAGGGTTTCAGGCAACTGGTCGCCATCGAGATCCAGTTCTAGTTGGAACTTGAAATGCAAAGTGCCGGAGTCGCAGTAGTTATTAGCCTCCACTGGAAGGCTAAATACAGCTTCTGCGAGGTTTTGGGACGACAAACGAGGGTCCCACCAAGGGGAACCATTCCAGAAAAACGCGCTGTTCGCGCTCGAATCACGGAGCGTTATAACGGTAGAAGGACATGGGAGAGAGGGCGCCTGGGCAGCTAGCCACAGCGGCAAAAGCCCGGTTAACAGGGCAATCAATTGGCGGGTTGGAATTGAGTTCATTTTTTAAAACGGTTTATAATTGGATGGTTGTATAAGCGGGCTTTTGGAAAAAGGCGCGGGCCAAGATAGTTGCATTGCTCCAATCTTGGCCCGCGCCTTTTTATCTAGCGAGTAGAGGCAGGTTAGCGCACCACCAGAATCCGGACGGATTTGAGTAGTTGCGCACCCACGCGAGCTGTTACATAGTACGAACCAGCGGTCAATTGGCTGGCATCCACCTGATAAAGATGCGCACCAGGAGTAAGCAAGCGGTCGGGGGAAGCCAGCGACTGTACGAGTTTTCCATGTTGATCCGTCAGGAACAAGTCGAGGTAGGCAGGTTGGGGGAAAGAATAGGCTACCTGAAATTGCTTTTGGACGATGGTTGGATAAACAGTGAGCAGCAAATCTTGTGCCAGCTCCGGGTCTTTAACTGACACACTCCCTGGATCAAAGTGAGCGATAATGGTATCTGGGGCCATCAGTTCGAGGGAGGTGGAGGCATTTAAGGAATCCGACAGGGAATGTTGTTTGGTTTCCCAGCGCAAAAAAGAAAAGCCATTGGTGGGGTTCGCCTTCAATTTCAGATCAATGCCCCCATACAGGTTAGCGGTAGTCGGGAATTGAGCGTAGGTAAGGGTATTGGCTTCTATGGTTCCTCCCCAAGCAGGTTCTGCCTTCAGTACCACCAGGTAAGGGCCGGTCAAGTTGTAGCAGTCTTTCAATCCGCCGGACAAGTAGTCACAGCGCCGCTCGATAAAGTTGCGCAGCTGTTCTGTATTTTGATACCATTGTGTGTAAGAGCCCCCCCATTTTTGGGCATGCCGATTCATTTCCGGTTCGATGCTTGCGCGGACGGTATCGAAGTAGCTCAGCATATTTTCACAAGAAAATACGGTATGAATCATATCGGCTTGGCGAGCGATCCAGTAGTGGTTAAACACCGGGTTATCGCGAAGTTTTCGAAGAATATCCAGGTGGTTCTGTGGTTGAGGATCTCCCCATCCGTTGAGGTTGATTTCTTCTACGCTGCAGGGTGGCGCTGTGGCGCTGGTATCCAGGATACCGGTATAATTGATATAGTAGGCATAGGTCGCATCCAGATCCCAAAGGATATAGCCCCATTTTTGGTGGCCACCTTCCGGATTCATTCCTCTCCACCAGCCGGTGTTGTAATTCAGCCAATCGGAGGCATTCGAGAAGGAGTTTGCAATCATGTAATCTGCCAGGCTTTTGTAATCCAGTTCTTGTTGAACGGCATCGAAGTTGGCAGGATCTGCCATGTTATTGGTTTTGATAAAATCAACGAGCAAGTTCCATTCTTGGATAGGATTTTCGGGGTAAGTGTCCCAGTACTCTGCCCAGGTATTCCCCCAGGTAAGCAGGTATTGCAGGTCGTACTTCCCTTGGTTATAATTGTATTCGGTAAAATCATGGTCGTCCGGAAGTTCCCGAATATCATAGACTCCCCAATATTGTCCATTTAGGTAAACAATGGCTTTGGTAGCGTTTCTTACATCCAGGTGCATACCGCCCAATTTGGCGAGGTTGTGGGTATAAGCGTCTCGCATGTGCGCAGCGCGGGGGGGCTGCCCACCTCCTGGCCAACCGCTTCCACCCGGGTAATTGTCATCTCCGGCAGCACGGAGGATGATCCGCTGGAATTCATCTCGGTCGGTTAGCTCAGGTGGAAAAAGCGCTTCTTTGATCGCAGAATTATCGCCCATTTCATCTCGGCTGATCCAGTCCAGGCTCCGCTGGCTGTTGACCCAGGAATCCTGGCCATGGCTATTAAGTTCTCCAGTAACGCTGGCGGCCCTTTCCTTATCTGTTCCAAAATACTCGAGCGTACCAAATGGGCGGAGACCTTGGTTGCCATTTGCCAGTTGAAGCAGTTGATTGCCTGCTACTGAAAGCACCGGGAGGGAATGGGTAATGTTGATAAAATAGGTATTGAACTCCGTAAAACTGGGTAGAACGGTGGTGTC
>CANHDG010000213.1 GCA_947459365.1 Saprospirales bacterium | reverse complement strand
TCTTCCAATACTCCTCCTCAACAACAGACCGTCCTAGAACTTTCCATGGGTGCCAACCATTGTGTGGTGCCTCCGCAGAGCCAATAGGCCCGGAAGCCCATGGACTGGAGGAGCTGGGCGGCCTCGGAGGATCGACCACCTCCTTTCCCGCAGATGGTGATGATGCGTTGCTGCTTGTGGAGCCGGTCTAACTGGCCAGGCAACTCGTTCAAGGAGAGGTGGATGGCATGTGGAATATGGCCTTGCTCATACTCAGCCGATCCCCGAACATCCAGGAGCAGGACGGGCTGCCCATCTTGAAGCCAATGTTGGGCTTCTTCCTGGCTGATACAGGTTTTGGCAGCTCTTTCTGACCCTGGCATCCGAATCTTTATCACCAAGGCGGAAAGCAGTGTCAGACCTCCAATGAGCAGAATGGCCCAATGAATGCCAAAATAATCGGCAGTGATGCCCGAAAGGAGGGCACCAAGGGCGTAGCCAAGGTCCCTCCACCACCTGAAAACGCCTATACTTTCGGCCCGCTGCTCGGCCGAGGTGTGCGCTGCCAGGGTGGTTAAAAAGGTGGGGTACACCAAGGCGGTCCCTAGTCCAAGCAAAACCGCCAGTCCCAACAAAACCCCGAAACTAGTGGTAAAAGGGAGGATCAGAATGGCCAGCGCTTGCAACAACATTCCCCCAAACAGTAATCGCTTTTTGGAGTGCCAATCAGCCATTTTTCCTGTGAGCAACTGACTGATGCCCCAAACCATGGGATAGGTAGCAGTCAAAATCCCGATTTTATCGGAACCAAACTGCAAGGAACCGAGTAATACCGGGAAAAGCCCCCAAATCATTCCGTCGTTCAGGTTGTTGACCATGCCTGCTTGGGTGATAGCGCTAAGGGTTTTGTCGTGGAGGGTGGTATGCCAAAAGACGTTTTTCAGGGGGGGCTTGGTATTGGTTTGGCTTTCTTTTTTGACAAAAGCGAGGGTATCTTTTGCCCAAAATAAGGTTAGAAAAAAGCCTAGAAATGCGAGAGCGATGCCCAGGTAGAAGGGATAGGGAGTGACCCCGTAGTGGGAGGCGAGGTAGCCGGTCAGAAAAGCCACCAACCCCACGGCCAGGTAACCAGCAAATTCATTTAAGCCCATGGCAAATCCTCGGTCTTTCTCTCCCACCAGGTCAATTTTCATGACTACGGTGCTGCTCCATGTCAATCCTTGGGAAATGCCCAGCAGGATGTTGGCAAAAATGACCCAATTCCAGCTGGGTGCCGCCAGTAACATAAATGGAATGGGGAGGGCGAGTGCCCAACCCATTAACAGGGTGTTTCTCCGTCCAATTCGGTTGGCTAATTTTCCTGTGAAATAATTGGCGATGGCCTTGGTTAGTCCGAAGGCCACGATAAATGAAAGCAGGGCGGTATGGGAGCTCAGTCCAAATTGCTGGGAGGCAAAGGCGGGAAAGATACTTCTCTCCATTCCAACCATGCCTCCCACAAAGGCGTTGATCAATACCAGCAGGGCAAATTGCCCTAGGTTCTCTCTTAATCCAAGCCTTGTTTCTGAAGGTGCCATAGCAGTTGTGTTTTACTGCTGCAAAGTTCAGGCCCGGGGCCAGGCTGGCCTTTAACAAATGATAAATAATGCGCTTGGAAGAAAAATAGTGTGCTGTATTTGAAGCAGCATTTTTTCCCAACAAGCCCTTTTTTTCAAAAAGAATCTTAAAAAAACCCCTATAACAATAGAAGCTTTCTCGTAACCCGCATTCCGTTGACGAATAAAGTGTAAAAATAGGTGCCAGCTGGTAGTCCTCGTCGCTCCAGAACTACCTGGTGGGTCCCGGCCGCATAGTTGCCTTCCGCAATCGTGTGGAGTCGGCGGCCCTGTGCATCCATCAGCTCAAGCCGGATTATGGCCGCCGGAATAGTGAAGGTGATGGTAGCAGTGTTGCGAATGGGGTTGGGATGGCTGCTGGTTTGCCAAGGTGTTTGTCCGGGGCTTTCCTGGACCGAACTGGTGGTTTTGAAAATGGGAAGGGTGGAATAGCTGCCTTGTAGGAGATCGTCGGAGTTGTTGACTTGGAACCAGTCTTGAAGGACAGAGGCATACACTTGCCGGAAGTCGTGTTGCATGGGTATATCCGCCGATCCATTCAGCGTTGGTGGGATTATTGGATTGGCGCCAATGATGCCTGGAACGACTTTTTTCCCGAATACAAACAGTGGGGCGGCTGCTCCGTGGTCGGTGCCTCGGCTAAAGTTATCACCGATGGTCCTACCAAATTCTGAGTAGGTCATGGCGCAGACGGCATCCGATTTGCCCATTAATTGGATGTCGTCCAGGAAAGCGGCAACAGCTTCTCCAATCCTGCCAAGCAGGGTTGCGTGGTTGCCGAGAGTGGGCTCGCCTGCCTCCACTTGTTCGGCATGGGTGTCAAATCCGTTGATTGATACCAGGTAAACCGGTGTTTCCAGTCCTCCATTGATAAGCCTGGCGACGATTTTCAGTTGATCAGCCAAGCTGTTTTGCCCGGGGTCTGGGTATTGTGCACTGAGGTTTTGTCCAAGGGTGGCGGCTTCTTTGATGACGTCAAAATACAGTTTGGTGTTCTGCATGATGGCCCGTATGAAGCTAAGTTCATCGCCATAGGGGCTGTTGGGGGCAGGTTCGATGTAGTCATTGATTAAATCGTACACTTCCCCAACGTTTCCGACCGAAATGCCCATCGGGAAGGAGTTGCCCATTAGGGAAATGGGCGATACGGTTCCGATGTTGATGGCCAGTGGATCGGGGGCGCTGGTATTGGGGTAGCCATCTGGATAACCTGGGTATTCTTGGTCGAGCATGCGACCCAGCCAGCCACTGCTGAGGGTTTCTTGGCTGTTGGCTCCGGTCATCCAGATATCCATGGATCGGAAGTGGGAATAATCTTGTTCCGGGTAACCTACATTTTGAACAATGGAGACTTTTCCCTCATCAAACAAGGCTTGAATAGCATTCAGGGATGGATGCAGACCCGTGTTGGAAATCCCGGAAAGTGGCAAGACCTTGTTTTCAGGGATGAGCACCCTGGGTCGGTGCTGGGACAGCGGACTGTATTGATCCAAGGGAATCACGGTGTTGAGGCCGTCATTGCCTCCATTCAACTCGATAAAGACCATAATTTTATCGCTTAGTTGCACATGGCCGCCCAATTTGCGGAACAATGTCTTTTGCGAAAGCGGATTTACGGCCAGTCCATGGTGGATAAAGGGGGCGATGGCGGCGGCCATACCGGCTGTTTTTAGGAAAGATCTCCGCCCTGAGTGGTGGGGTGCCTGGTGATGATGGTGTTTGCTCATATCCGAATAAAAGCTTGGGTGTGGGTTATCCTAATTGAAACTCTGGGAGCCGCATGAGGTAGTAGTGTAACAGGATCAGGCGGTTATTGACCACCTCTTTTAGCATAGGATTGGTTGGGTTGTCCAGATAGGCATTCCAGGCGGAAGTCCAGTAATAATCGGAGGGGAGTCCCGATAATAGGACAGATTTCAGCAGTATTTTTTTGGTGGCGGAAAGCGGTTGTGGCAGTAGCTGCAGGGTCACCTCTTCGATTAATGCTACTGGGTCACCAGGGTCGTCGAACTGAAGCACAAATTCGATCAGGTCGATCCGCATTACATCATTATCGGTGGCTAAATAGCTAGCTGCCAGTACATCGGTAAATACATTTCGGTTGCGCAGGGTATCGCCATTGATCCAGATCCGGTAGTATTGAGGAAATTGTCGGAAGGCTTGCCAACCCGCCACATTGGGCGGATCGCCCGGCAACATGCTCATGGAACCCATGAAGGAAGATAGGTAAAACCGCATCACCAGACCATCCCAGGGGGTGCTTGCCGGGACGGTAACATTAAAGGTGCGCAAGACACCAATTACGATATCTACTGGGGTTTTGATAAAACAACCTGTTTGCGCTGCTTCAAAGAAGTGTTCGCTTTGGAGCAAGGCCTCCAGAACGGGTTTTATTTCATAGTTTTCATCTCGGAAAAGTTGGGCCAATGGCTGAATGATTTGCTGTTCTGTTTGCTCGTCAATTTGGTAATAGACGAACCAACGGTACAGTTTTCTACAGATAAATTCCGCCACCTCGGGTCGGTTGAAAATCATCTCCAGAAGGGCGTCCAGTTCCACTTCTGCGTCTACATTGCCAGGGATAAGGCTATTGTTGTAGAACGCAGAAAATTGTTTGGGACCGAAATCGTGCTCCAGTACCGACTGAAAAGCGGTGTTATTGGTAAAATTTAGTCTCCAGCCTGTCAGCACCCTTGCGGCTGCTTGGACATCTTCCTCGGTGTAATGGTTTGGGTTATCTTTTCCGATAGTAAAAAGTTCTTGTAATTCCCGGGCATAATTTTCATCCGGGGCATCTCGGGTATTGAGGTACCCGTTGAGGTAAAGGAGCATCATTCCTTCCAAAGTTACCGCTTTGGTCAGGCTCTTGAAGTTACCTAGGGCATTTGCTCTAAGCTGCTGGTTGTACTCATAAGCTGCCCGTCCCCAAAGTACCACGCTGGTCTGGGTGGCGAAGTGGTTGTGCCAAAAGAGGGTCATGCGCTCCAGCACGCTGGTTTGCTGTTGGAGCATCAAATCGGTCCACCAACAGCGCCAGCTTTCCACGCGATAGGGCTCTGCTTCTAGGAGGAACGGGGCGGTTGTCCAAACTTGCCCTGAAGGAATAACAGGGTCTGTAAAATCGGGGTTGTTGTAATTATTGACCGGAGGGGAGGGCGCGGGGCCGGTGTTTTGGAGCAGCAATTGAACCGCCGATTCGCGGTCCATGGCCAGCAGTTGATTCAGTTCGGTTTTGCGGAGCCCGAAGCCGGTACGGCGCAGCAGATGGGCTACTTGGGCGTATCCCCAGGGGCCGTTGTAGGGAGAAAGACTACCCGATAGCTTCAAAAAACGCTCTGGGGCGGGCCCTTCTGGCAATTCTTGTTGCTGGAATGCGGAAAAAGAGACCAGATTGGCCAGTGGACGGCGGGC
>CANHDG010000212.1 GCA_947459365.1 Saprospirales bacterium | reverse complement strand
GAAAGCCCCTGGGGCATGACATTTCTGCCAACAGGTGAACTTTTGTTCACCGAAAAGGCCGGAACCCTCTGGAAACTTGGCCAAAATGGAAAAAAAATCGAAATCAAAGGCGTACCGAAGGTTTCCTCCGATGGGCAGGGAGGCCTATTAGACATAGAACTACATCCTCGATTTATCGAAAATAAACTCATTTATCTGAGCTACTCCAAACCCAAAACGGAAAATGGAAAAGAGGTCGTCACCACAGCCGTTTACCGAGCTAAACTGGTAAAAGAGGAGCTAGTCGAAGGCTCCGATATCTTTGTTGCAGAACCCTTCATCGATACAAAATACCACTTCGGAAGCCGCCTGGAGTTTAGTCGGGATGGATACCTCTTCGTTACCGTGGGTGAGCGTGGAAAACAAGACCTTTTCCCCCAGGCGTTGGATACGGCCCCCGGAAAAATCCATCGAATCAAAGATGATGGTTCCATTCCTCCCAATAACCCAATGGTTGACCAATCCGGCGCCCTGGCTTCTATCTGGTCGTATGGCCACCGCAACCCACAAGGAATGGCATTTCAACCCGGCACCAACTTGCTCTGGGCACATGAACACGGACCAAGGGGAGGAGACGAGCTGAACTTGATCCAACCCGGAAAAAACTATGGATGGCCCATTACCTCCTATGGGACACATTATGATGGTCGCTCCTTCACCGACAAAACTACTCAAGAAGGTATAGAAGCCCCCATTACCTACTGGGTACCCTCCATTGCACCCTGTGGAATGACCTTTATCAGTGGTGATCGCTACCCAGGCTGGAAAGGTGATCTGATGATCGGATCTCTTCGCTTCAAATACCTCAACCGCTGCAAAATGCAAGATAACCAAGTAGTGGAACAAGAACAACTCCTCGAAAACATCGGTCGGATGCGCTGCTTGACCATGAGCCCCGACGGATACCTTTACCTGTCTGTAGAAGAACCCGGATTCATCTTCCGAATAGTCCCACAATAAAAAACCGCATTCCCCGGGTGAATCGACCCAGTTCACCGCGTCCTTCACCCGGGAAACCAACCTGTCCCGAAGCGTATGTTGAACCCAAGTACCCTCTATTTCCTCCAGGAACTAACAGAAAACAATGAAAAAACCTGGTTTGATCAGCACAGAAACCGGTACCAAGCGGCCAAAAAAGACATCGAACAATTGGCTGTTCAGTTGATCGCTGGAATCGGTGGCTTTGATCCTACAATTGCAACCCTAACACCTTCCGAATGTATGTTTCGGATAAATCGAGATGTGCGGTTCTCAGCCAACAAGGCACCTTACAAAACCAGTATTGATCTATGGATGTCCAAAGGAGGGAAAAAATCTGTCTTCGCAGGGTATTACATCCGATTTGAACCCGGAAAAAGTTTGTTCGGTGCAGGTATTTACATGCCCGCTACCCCGGAGCTGAAAAAAGTACGACAGGAAATCGTCTATTGCTGGGATGAATTTCAAGAAATACTAAACACTCCTGCCTTTCACTCCTACTTCCCATCCTTAGAGGTAGAAGGCCACCGCTTAAGCAGGGTCCCTGCAGGTTATCCGCCCGACCACCGTGCAGCTGATTTTCTCAAATTAAAAAGCTATTTTGGGATGACATCGCTGAGCGATCAACAGACAACCAGCTCAGGACTTTTGGAATATGTACTCCAAGGAATGGAGGCCGCTGCCCCTCTGGTGACCTTTTTTAACAGGGCCTTAGACGAAGAGATCGACTAATTTTGAGCAGCATCAGTTTGCTTTCACCAAAAAATTTGTTTTGGGAACGGAAGGACGGACTCAGCGCCCCCTTTGTTTCAAGCAAGCACCCTACAGGCCTACCCTAATTTCCCCCCTGAGCAAAACGGTTCACAACTGGCCACGCATACATCCCCAATAGATACTGTTTCCCAGCTTCCCCTGCTGCCTCGCCCAAAAACTGGAACTGACGCTCGAAAAAAGCAAGTGCAGCAGCCCGCTCTTCTTCCGTAAACCGATGGTCATGCTCCGGGCCATGTAGCAAAGAGTAGGCAACGTAGTTGTTCGGATGCAAGAAATAATGGCGATGAATCGCCTCGTCCAAAATCCCAGCCAACGCTTCCAACTGTTTTTTAGCATTCGGAGCAGCTTCCATGGCAGTCAATTCCGTATCCAGTGGAGCCCCATAGTGGATGTGAATATGCCCTTTCTTGCCCTTTAACCCCTGAAGCATGTAGGCAGCATCCTCCTGATACGACTTTTTGTATTCTGGATCCGCCTGCTTTCTCAAAAACTCTTGGGTTTTTAGAACCCCGCAGGGATCGATTTCATAGGAGATTGAAACTGGAACCACCTTTAATGCCCTAAAATAGGAGGGCAAATCTGTTTTAGCGGACAAGCTCAACATTTTTAGCAGCCCTACCTGAGTACGATCGTTGCCATCTTTTGCCCTTCCCTCTCGCTGGGCGATCCACACAGAACTTCTACCCTCTACGATCTGATCGTGGATAAAGGAAGAGAGCTCAACCGAATAACGGTACAACTCAATCGGAGTACCCGTCCTTTTCACGACAAAACTTTTGTTCAGAAGAAAAATCAATTCCGAAATCCGATGCCGCATCAAGTTATCCCCCACTGCCATCGGAGCTGTCTCAAAACCATGGTCAAATAACTCGGTATTCATAAATGCCGAATCCAGTACAATATCCCGGTGATTGGAGATAAACAAGTAACGCTCCGCTGGATTCAACGCCTCCAAACCACTCGTTGTGATTTGACGAACACTCACGGCTTCAATGGCCTTCAACACCGGATACACAATGTTGGCCTGAAACTCGTGTACGTTTGAAATTTTATCCTTAACCGACCAAATATGCTCATTGAGCTCGGCTGGTAAAAATGTGCGCATCCCCTCCACCAAGGCAGGATAAGCAAATAACTCTTTCAGGGCAGCAGGGACTTGCTCGGCAGGAAAAATTTCAGGTTTTTGATCCGTCATACTCGTATATTTTTAATAGGGTCGGCAAAGGTACAAACGAATTCATAGAGAATTGCCCCCAAAGCCGTCCAAGCAGTTTTATTGTTATACTTTTGCCCTTTCCTTTTGAAGCAGTTTGCTCAAAAAACGACCTTCAATGTCGACCAATAGGTACAACTCCCTGATCAGGCACAACAGCAGCATGAATACAAAATGGATGAAGCGATTATGGGAAGGTCGCTCCTTAAAAAGAGAAATCAAAGTAGCTTTTTTTCTAGCGCTTCCACTCATGGTGGGAGAACTCAGCAGCATCCTGACCGGCGTAGCCGGCACCATGATGGCGGGTCGACTGGGGGCCGCTCCTCTGGCGGCGTCCGGAGTAGCAGGGGTTGTCTTTGTTTTTTCCATGCTATTTGTCTGGGGCAGCATCCGGATGCTGCCCACACCGGTGGCTGAAGCACATGAACTGCGCGACGGCGAAAAAGTACGTACACTCGTAGGTGCCAGTTTGCTGATGGGGTTGCTGCTTACCGTATTTTGTACCATTCTTTTATGGGTAGGTACTTCCTCTTTTCACCTGCTTCGACAAGACCCTGAAGTAACTGCTCTATCCGTCCAATACCTACACATCATCCTCTTCAGCATGCCTGCGGTAATCTTATTTGCCGTTTTGGTCAATCTGGTCGATGCCTTCACCTTTGTACGGATCACGATGTTCATCTCTATTGGAGGACTAGCGCTGGATATTGGCTTAAACTGGCTGTTGATTTTTGGGAATGCAGGATGGCCAGCCATGGGCATCAACGCTATCGCCCTTAATACAGGAATCACCCACGCGGTGATGTGCCTAGCGCTGGGTTTTGTACTTTGGAAGCACCCAGAACTAACCTATTTCCGCTCCGTTTCAACCAGCTGGAAAGCTATCTGGGATCGTACGCTCCACTTTATTCGGCAGGGAATCCCTTCCGCCCTTCAAATGGTCGTCGAATTCTCCGCATTCGGAGCAGGAACCATCCTCATCGGCCAGATCAGCAAAACGGAGCAAGCAGCTCACCAAATTGCCATCAACCTGATTTCACTTACCTATGTAACCATTATGGGGGTCTCAACTGCAGGTATGATTCGTATTGGGCAAGCACTGGCTTACCAAAATAAAGCAAGAATCGTTCTGGCAGGGCTAGGAACGCTCTTCTTGGGTATTTTAATCATGTCGGTTCCCACCATTGTCTTTTTGTTTGCTCCTGGAAGCGTGGTAGGCTGGTACATGGAGGACCCCACCGTGGTAGGGATCGCCACTACCCTTGTCTTCATGGCCGGCTTGTTTCAGTTGGCAGATGCCGCCCAAGCAACCAGCATATCTTTGCTCAGGGCGCTAAACGACATCAAAATACCGGCACTGATTTCCTTCATTGCTTTTTGGCTTATCGGCCTTCCTCTAGGCTACTGGCTCGCTATGCTACAAGGCTGGAATGCGCAAGGAATTTGGGTAGGTTATTTGATCGCGCTGCTGATCCAAGCAACCTGGTTTGTTTACCGCTTTTTTCAGCTACTTCGAACCCGCTCCTCCTTTTAAAAACCACCGGTCCGAATAAAGAGGGGCTTCCCCAAACTTGTACTCCTTGGAGAAAAACGACACTTAAAACCCGGGTGAAACCATTACTCGGAGTCCCCAGGAAGGTGCCCCTGGAATTTCTCGATAGTTGATCCTCCAAACATAATCCAAGCGGATAGCCTTGAATAAATTTCCAATGCCAGCACTGATCTCCACATAAGGCTTTTCAGTCAACCGATGCGTAATTGAATTCCCCTCTGCATCCACCGGAAATTTGAATAACCCACTGGATAGTTGTGGATTGTTGCGATCTGACAAACTACCGTATAATACTTTTACACTGAAAGATTCTCGCCACTGCAGCTTTTTAATTCCTGGAATTCGATTGAAAATCAGTCCATTAAAATTATGTTGCACATTTAAGGAAACAAACTGGTCGCTTACAAATTCCAGAAAATTCATAAGGTTGTAAGCATACCGATCGTACAAGTAAGTTTGAT
>CANHDG010000211.1 GCA_947459365.1 Saprospirales bacterium | reverse complement strand
GATATGATTCGGTTGGACGGGGTAGCCAACAAGAACTAAGCACTTCCTTATGCTACCAAAAAAGCCACTCACCTTAAGAATAGGTTGGGTGGCTTTTTTTGTGCTTAATCTGTTAGGGAAAGCGACGGATTTAGAGTTGCTCACTTGTTTTTCCAAACCGCCGTTCTCGGTTTTGAAAATTTTGGATGGCCTTAATCAGTTCTTGTTTGCCAAAGTCGGGCCAGAAGACTGGGGTAAAGTAAAGTTCTGCATAAGCAATTTGCCAGAGTAAAAAGTTGGAGATTCGGGTTTCGCCGCTCGTTCTAATCAATAACTCTGGATCTGGGATGCCGTGTGTTGTGAGGGCCGACTCGAAGGCTGCTTCGTCAATTTCATCGGGTTGAAGTAATCCGTCAATTGCTTTTTGAGCTAGCACTCTGGCGGCGTGCAAGATTTCCCATTTGGCGGAGTAATTAAGTGCCAGGACTAGGTTGATGCTGGTATTGTTTTTTGTTAGTTCCATTCCTTCTTTCAGGGCTTGGAAGGTATGTTTGGGGAGTGCTTCAATGTCACCAATTGCTAGTAGACGTACTCCGTTTTTATTCAATTCAGCAATTTCGCCTTTGATGGTATCCACCAGTAAATTCATCAAGGCTATTACTTCCGCGGGCGGGCGGTTCCAGTTTTCGGTACTAAAGGCATATAAAGTCAGGTAGCGCACACCCAGTTCTGCTGCTGCTTGAGTTACCTCGCGAACACTTTTCACGCCGCTTCTGTGGCCTAGCACCCTTGGCATTCCCTTTTGTTTTGCCCAACGGCCGTTGCCATCCATGATGATAGCGATATGGCGTGGTACATTTGTTTCATCGATTTGTGGGTGGATACTCGTTTTGTCGGGCATAAAAACCTCTATAGAAGGTGAAACTAACTGATCCTCCACTGCTTTCGTGCAGGGTAAAGCACACAAAGGTAGTGTGTTGAGATTTCAATCTAACATGGAACGTATTAAAATCGGATTTTTAACCCTTCTGGGCGTTGATTTTTTTCAAAAAAATAAAAAGTAGGGAGCTGCAGATAGCTTGTAAGGAAATGAAAGGGTACAGTGCTTGATAGGTGGCCTACAAAAAATTCTTGCTTGTATCAGTGGAACTTCGTAGATTCGCTAGCGTTAAGGCTAGCATGACTGCTGCTGTTTTTTTGTAAACTTGTTTTAGTATGAAATGGACCTATAGTATCCAGCATAAATTAGCTGCCGCTGGGCTATTATTTATAGTCATGTTGGTTGTTTTATTTAATAATTTCAATGAGCGGGACAATTCCAGCAAGGTGAGTGAGGCGATTCAAACGATTTATGCTGATCGCCTGATTGCGGAGCGGTACCTATTCCAATACCTGCAGCATGCGTATTTAATTTTAGATTTGTTGGACACCGATCCTTCAGAGGGGGCAAAAGCGACGCTGCAGATCGGTGGGATTTTGGCCAAGACTAAGGAGTTAAACAAAGCTTATTTGAAAACTAGGCTTACTGAACTGGAGGCATTGAATTTTGACCGATTGGTGGTGGATTTAATTTCGATTGAAACGTCGCTTGTCAATCAGGATATTGAATCGGCCAGGCAGAGTGCCAAGGATGCGATCGTTCAGCTTGAAGGTCTTTCTGAAATTCAATTTAAGGAAGCAGAAAAGCAGATGTCACTGATTCAGCAAATTAACCATAGTACAGCGGCACATTTTCAATTTGAGATTGCGGTGTTGATTATTATTGGTCTGCTGATACAGGCATTAGTCTTTGCATCCAAGAGTTTAAATGCGCATTTACAACGGCAAAATTCTATGTATAATTAGTTGATCGAAAGAGATGCCCCGATTCTGTTTTAGTATTCTATTATTCTTGAACGGGCTGTTGTTGAGGGGGCAGGTTTCCGGCTGTACGGATCCGCTCGCTCTCAACTTCAACGTGCTCGCTCAGCAAAATGATGGCAGTTGTGTATATGCTGCAGTGAATTTGGCTCCTGAGCAAAGTGTCGGCTTGCCCACTTTTTTAACGGAAAGCTCAGGATTAATCTGGTTGGAAGATCAAATCTGGACGCACAATGACAGTCAAGATACAGTTCTTTACGCTTTGAATGGAATGGATCCGTTGGATTATGAGCTGTACCCGCTTTCTGGGGTTGCTAACAACGATTGGGAGGAAATCAGTCAGGATAGTCAATATGTGTATATAGGGGATTTTGGTAACAATGTGAACGGCAACCGGACGGATTTAAAGGTTCTGCGGGTGGAGAAAAGTGGCCTCATTAGTGGTTTTCCAGTAATAGATACCTTGTTTTTTTCTTACTCAGATCAAGTAGATTTTTCAGGTTCGGGTTCAAATAACACTGACTTCGATTGTGAGGCTTTTGTTATTGGATCTGATCGTATTTATCTGTTTACGAAGCAATGGGTGAGTAAAGGTTGCAGTGTGTATTCCTTGCTGAAAACGCCGGGTCAGCACTTGGCAGTACTAGAGGCTAGTTTCCCAGTGGAGGGTTTGATCACGGGAGCTACCTATTGGGAAGAGAAGCGTTTGGTAGTATTCTGTGGTTACAGTCCGCTGTTACAACCTTTTCTTTACTTGTTATATGATTTCGAGGAGGAACGATTTTTTGAAGGGAATAAGCGGAAGATTGGCCTCAGTTTGCCGTTTCATCAAGTAGAAGGAATTTGCACAAGGGACGGCCTGGTGTACTATGCTTCCAATGAACGGTTTAATCAATCCATTTTAACGGTACCACAGAAGTTGCACACCGTGGATTTGGGTATTTTTTTGAATTCGTACCTCTACCCTATTTCAGCGGTTAAAGAACCTGATGAAGAGGAAGGGTTGTTGCAGGTGTATTTTTCTTTAGGGAAATTACGAATTACGTTGTCAGAGCAATTAATGGGGAGGCGATTTGAGGTAATGGATCTTCAGGGAAAAGTGATTGGGGGAGGTATTTTGCAAGAGTTGTATATGGAATGGGATTTTGGGGTAAGGCCGCCTGGGGTATATGTAATAAAGGTAGAAGGGGGGCTTAATAAGGCTTTTATGGTGCGTTGAAAATTACACGAAAAAAGTCCCGTTTAGTGGTGAATAATGCCAATAAACGGGACATTTAAGAGAAAAATTATAGTTCTGCTTTTAGGAATCGCTCTATTTTTTCGAATAGATGTGCGCGATCGGGGCCGATCACATTGTGTTCATGCTCTGGGTAAACAAAGTAATCAATTTGTTTGCCTTTTTTCACACATTCTCGGATGTATTTGAGGGAGTGTTGCCAGAGTACTACGGGATCGGAAGTGCCATGGATCATCAGGAGGCTTCCTTCGAGGTTATCGATGTAGCCGAAGAGGGAGTTTTTTTGGTATCCCTCTGGGTTTTCGCTTGGGGTATCCATATACCGTTCGGTGTACATAATTTCGTACATCCGCCAGTCGAGTACTGGGCCACCGGCAATACCACATTTGAAAATACCCTTTGCTTCTGGCCTAGTGAGCAAGGAGGTGGTCATAAAGCCACCATAGCTCCAGCCGTAAACACCTATTCTGGTGGGGTCTACAGCGGTATATTGTTTCAGGTATTCGACGCCAGAAAGTTGATCTTCCATTTCAACATCGCCGAGTTTTCTGAAAATAGCTTGTTCGAAGTCTCTGCCACGGTGGGCGGAACCTCTACCATCTACCGAAAGCACGATATAACCTTCGTTGGCAAGCCGGTGCATCCAAAGTTCTCCGCCGGCCAGCCAAGAGTTGGTTACCATTTGTGCGTGGGGTCCATTGTACACATATAGGAGGGCCGGGTACTTCTGGTCTTGGTTGTAATCGGAAGGCAGGATAAGCCGGCCATTTAGGTTCATGCCTCCTTTAGAGGGGATTGTGATCAACTGGGTGGTTCCGGTTTTATATTTTTCCAACGGATTAGGGGCGGTGAATAAGGTGGAGGGTTGGGATCCTGCTTTTGTCTTTTGAAGGAGGATTACCCTGGGTGTGGTAGCATTCGCGAAGAAATCAATTGCCCAGGTTCCTTCTTGGTGTATGATGAGCTGGTGAACACCGGGTTGGTTATTTAGGCAGTGGGCTTTCCCTTCTTTTAGTGGAGCTGCCCATCCGTAGCGGTTCAGTCCGGTTTCATCGGCGGTTTGGTAGAAACAGTAATCACCTTTTTCCGAGAAGCCATAGAAGGCAGTTACGGGAAAATTGCCTTCGCTCAGGGGGCGAAGAAGTCCTTCTTTTAGGTCGTACAGGTAGAGGTGGTTAAATCCATTGCGTTCGCTTTGCCAGATGAAACGGCTGTTACTACCGGGAACGAAACGGGCGGGTTGCTCTGGTTCTATCCATTTTTCATGGGTTTCTTCAAAGAGTGTTTTGATTAGGGTGCCTGTCTGGGCATCGTATTGGCGTAACCAGCAGTGGTTTTGTTCGCGGTTTACGACCGCTACCAGGATGGATTTTTCGTCGGGAGTCCAGGCAATATTAGTGAGATACTGATCTGCGGGGGTGCCAGTGTTTAGGTAGATGGTAGAGTTCTTTTTTAGGTCGTATACTCCTATGGTAACTTGGTGGCTGGCTGCTCCGGCGTAAGGGTAGCGAATGGTTTTGGCAACGGCCGGCATAGAGTCTAGGATATAAATTGGGTAGGCGGTAACCATTTGTTCATCCATTCGGTAGAAGGCGAGTTTGCTACCGGACGGGCTCCAATAGGTGCCTTTAGAGATGCCGAATTCATCGCGATGGACACTTTTCCCGTACACGATCCCTTCGGATTCACCTCGTGCGATGGTTGTTTCTTTGCCTTCCACGCTGATCCTTAGTTCTTGGTCTACTGTGTAAGCTGCTTGGTAGGTTTGGGTGTGGATATCAATATTTTCTGCTTCTGAGGGAAGGCTGTTTTTTTGAGTGAGGCCTTTTTTTGCAGACCAGTGAAACAAAACTCCGTCTTTATTGAACCAGAGTTCTTCCTTGCCCAGCCATTCGAAGGCAGGGAACGTGTTTAATTTAGTTTGGCCCAAAATTTGCAAGCCTTCG
>CANHDG010000210.1 GCA_947459365.1 Saprospirales bacterium | reverse complement strand
GGTCTACAATGCCACAAGGAACGATGAACTCAAAATAGTTCAGCTGTGTGTTGACATTAAATGCCCAGCCGTGAAGGCTAACCCATCGACTTAAGTGAACACCAATAGCGCATATTTTCCTTTTTTTAGGAGCATCTGGGTGATTTGGGGGAAAGTTTGGGTTGTCGATGATCCAGACTCCTGTGTACCCCTCCAAGCGGGAACCTTCGATACCATATTCCAATAGGGTTTGAATAATTACTTCCTCCAGCTGACGAACGTACCAGTGTACATCCCGCTTAAATAACTCTAGATCCAGGATTGGATACCCAACAAGTTGACCAGGCCCATGGAAGGTAATATCCCCTCCCCTATTGATGGGATAAAAATCGATCCGTTTGGCGAGTAATTCCTCCTCTGATAACAGCAGGTTTGCGGCTGATCCGCTTCGGCCGAGTGTGAAAACAGGAAGATGCTCTACCAAGAGCAGCACCTGCTCTTGGTGATAAGTGCCTGGTTCTAAATCTCTATGCGCTAATTTGTTATCTATCAGCGCTTTGTGTTTTTCAGTTTGATACTCCCACGCCTCTTTATAAATAGCATCTGGCAAGTATTCAAAGCGGACAATTTGTTTTTCTTTCATTATTCGGCTGCAAAGATACAGTCAGATCGAATGAATGTGCTACCTTTGCATCCCGTAACAATACGAACATTTTCAATGACTAAATATATTTTTGTTACGGGAGGCGTTACCTCTTCCCTGGGAAAAGGGATCTTATGTGCATCCCTTGCCAAGCTGCTTCAAGCACGCGGTTTTTCAGTTACGATTCAGAAGTTTGATCCTTACATCAATGTCGACCCCGGCACCCTCAATCCTTATGAGCATGGGGAGTGTTATGTAACGGATGATGGAGCGGAAACCGACCTGGATCTCGGACACTACGAACGCTTTTTAAATGTACCGACCTCTCAAGCAAACAACGTTACCACTGGCTCTGTCTATCAGACGGTTATTAATCGGGAGCGAGAGGGCGCTTATTTGGGAAAAACAGTCCAAGTGATTCCGCACATAACGGATGAGATTAAGAGAAGAATGCTGCTTCTAGGTCAGTCTGGGCGGTATGACATAGTATTAACAGAGTTAGGCGGCACGGTAGGCGATATTGAATCCCTGCCGTATGTGGAGTCTGTGCGTCAATTACGTTGGGAGCTAGGTCGAGATAATTGCTTGGTAATTCACTTGACGCTCCTACCCTTTTTAAAAGCGGCAGGAGAAATAAAAACAAAGCCAACCCAACACTCAGTAAAAGAATTACTGAGCCTTGGCGTTCAGCCAGATGTGTTGGTTTGCCGAACTGAATTACCGATTGCGATGGATGTTCACCGAAAGTTGGCCCAGTTTTGCAATGTGGAGACCTCGTCGGTTATTGAGGCAATTGATGCGGAGAGTATATACGATGTGCCCTTATTGATGCTTAAGGAGCGGTTAGATGCCGTGGTGATCTCCAAATTACATTTAAGCGATCGCCGTGAACCGGATTTATCGGGGTGGAAGTCTTTCCTTGGAAAATTGAAAAATCCAACAAGGGAGGTAAAAATTGGCTTAATTGGCAAATACAACGAGCTTCCGGATGCTTACAAATCCATTTATGAGGCATTTGTACATGCTGGTGCAGTGAATGAATGTAAAGTTCGGGTGGTCCCGGTGCACTCGGAGGCGCTGGAGGATGGAGGCAAGACGATTGGGAAAACCCTTGACGCGTTTGAAGGTGTTTTGGTAGCTCCCGGTTTTGGAGCCCGTGGGATTGAAGGTAAATTAACTGCCATCCAATATGCTCGCGAACACAAAATTCCATTTTTTGGGATTTGTTTAGGCATGCAAACGGCTTGCGTAGAGTTTGCCCGAAATGTTTTGGGACTTTCAGATGCGGCCTCTACGGAGGTGAATGAACACACCTCGAATCCTGTGATTGATTTAATGCCTGAGCAAAAGCAAATCAATACCAAAGGCGGAACCATGCGACTCGGGGCCTATCCTTGTGAAATCAAGAAAAAAACGAAGGCTTTTGCCGCTTACAAACAGGTGCTCATTAGTGAGCGCCACCGCCACCGTTGGGAGTTTAATAATGCTTATGCAGCTGCATTTGAGCAGGCTGGAATGGTGTTTTCAGGAACAAATCCGGACACTGGTTTAGTCGAAATGGTGGAATTGAGGGATCATCCTTGGTTTGTTGGTGTTCAGTTTCACCCCGAGTTAAAGAGTACGGTTGAAAATCCACATCCTTTATTTGTCGCTTTTGTCAAGGCTGCGATGGAGAACCACCGCGGATTGTCAAATGAGCACCCTGTGATGAGCGCAGGCGCGTAGAAAATAGATTCCCAATACAACATCCTCCATGAAATGCTGTTAATAGGAAGAATGAAACGAAATTGCTTTAGGCCAGGCTGGGCATGGGGTAAAACATCCTCGGCCTCAGCCCTGATTTGGAGTTGCTCTGGGTTGTACATCCGGAACAATTCCTCTTGGGACTACTCTTCTAAAACGGTGTTTGAATTACCCAATAAGTTGGCAACTTCCTCAGCTTCTACTCCCAATTTGGAGGAATTAGAGTGCAGGCTATTTACGGATCTAGAAATGGTTGGAGCTGACTGGGATTTGCTTGCTCAACGCTCGGGAACCACCTTTTTGCAACGGCCTTATTTACAGGTGTTGAGCAGTGCTCCACCTGCAGGTATGCGTTTTGGTTACCTTCTGGTTTATTCAGCAGGCTTACCTTCTGCTATTGCAGTGTGCCAAATCAAACATTTTAGTGCAGGTGAAAGTATTCAAGTGGATGAGTCTACTAGCACCGAGCCCTGTTTTTTTGATGGCCTAACCAAGTGGTTTAAAAAAAGAGTGGCTGGTTGGGTGGATGCTGATATATTGGTTATTGGAAACTTGTTGGTGAGCGGTCAATACGGGTATTGGATAGATGAGTCCCGGTTGGGTGTTCGCCAATTTGCGGAAGGCATCGTCTCTAAACTCCCTGAAATAGTTGGTTTTTTTCAGCAAAATCACTCCAAAATTGACTTGATTTTGTTCAAGGACGTCGCAAAAGAGCATCAGCCAGAATTTAATCAAGTATTTTCTGACGACCAATTTGTGGCATTTGAAATCCAGCCTTCGATGGAGTTGGATCTTCCCTCTTCCGATTTCCAAGGATATTTGGATGCTATGAGTACCAAATACCGGACCCGCGCCAAACGGGCTTTTAAGAAAGCTGAAAAACTGCAGCGCAAGGTTTTACGAGCCGAAGACTTTGCGAAGTATGAGCATAAACTATATAACCTTTATCGACAGGTTGCCAATAACGCCGGCTTTAATGTAGTTGATCTACATCCGAGCTATAACCGACAACTCGCCACTTGGATGGATGCTTCTGTTCGGGTAGTGGGTTACTTCGAAGATCAACAATTGCTGGCCTTTTATTCTACCATTCAAAACGGCCAAACCCTGGAAGCTCATTTTGTGGGTTACGACAAGGCTAGAAACCATGCGCTTCAACTTTACCTGAACCTTTTGTACGATATGATTCGGGAGGCTTACGAACGAGGCTGTCAGCGCATCTCGTTCGCTCGTACAGCGCTTGAGATCAAAAGTTCCGTTGGAGCGACCCCCCATGATTACACTTGCTACTTGAGGCACCAAAATCCTTATGTTAACAAGTTGACTGGTTCCATATTGGATTACTTGAAACCTGTAGAGGAGTGGGTACAACGACATCCCTTCAAGCAGACGGATTCCACAGAAGAGTCATGAAGAAGGGGCTTCGTTGGAAGATAGCACAATTTCTAGAAGTAAGGTGGTGGCGGAACTACCTCTCGGAAAAGGACAAGACGAGCTATTACTCTTGGAAAAAGGAGTATTGGTACTCCTTTTTATCAAAGCATTCCATTACGATACCGAGGAATCAGCGAATTTTGGATGCCGGTTGTGGACCTGCGGGTATTTTTACGGTGCTTCAAGACCACCAGGTGGTGGCCATGGATCCACTCTTAGACTACTACCAAGCACAGCTGCCCCTATTTGAACCCACTGATTGGCCATGGGTAACCTTCCATAAAAGCAGTTTGGAAGACTTTCAGGTAGAAAGCCCCTTTAATTTGGTATTTTGTCTGAATGCGATCAACCACGTAGCGGATTTAGGCAAGAGCTTAAACGTCCTCTCAGAGGTTTGTGCTTCGAATGGCACCTTGTACCTTAGTGTGGATGTCCACCGCTGGCGTTTTTTTCGTTGGCTATTTGGTTTAGTGCCGGTAGATATTCTTCACCCACATCAGTACACTCGTTCAGAGTATGTTAAAAGGATGGAAGCCGCAGGCTTTCAGATAAGTCAGGTTCGTACGATCAAGGAGGAATTTTTTTTTAATTATATCCTGATTATAGCGAATAAAAGTGCCTGAGATATAACTTTGCCCCGAAAAAATTTTTTCTAATGGCGAATAGCAGACGTTCTTTTTTATCAAAAGCATTTCTGGGGGCAACCGCCCTTGGAAGTTTAGACTATAAATCCCTATTTTCACCAAGATTCTTAGACGGAAAGAAGCCTTCTAATGGGCCCATTGTGATTGCCACCTGGGATAACCGGAAAGCTACCGCTGCCGCTTGGGAAGTCCTGCAGAAGGGAGGAAGGGCCTTGGATGCTGTGGAAGCCGGGGCAAGGGTTCCTGAGGCAGACCCAGAAGATATGAGTGTTGGATACGGTGGGTTGCCGGACCGCGATGGAAATGTTACTCTTGATGCTTGCATCATGGATGAGTTTGGCAACGCTGGCTCTGTTTGTTTTTTACAACATATTGTGCATGCCATTAGTGTAGCTCGTTTGGTGATGGAAAAAACGCCTCATGTGATGTTAGCAGGGGACGGAGCATTGGATTTTGCCCTCAATAATGGGTTTCAAAAGGAAAATTTACTGACTCCTAAGGCGGAAGCTGCCTGGAAAAATTGGCTAGTACGATCAGAGTACAAGCCTGTTGTAAACTGGGAACGGCATGATACGATCGGAATTGTAGCCCTTGACCAAAAGAGTCAACTTTCAGGTGCTTGCACCACGAGTGGCATGGGATTCAAGATGCGGGGACGGGTAGGTGACAGTCCTGTAATTG
>CANHDG010000209.1 GCA_947459365.1 Saprospirales bacterium | reverse complement strand
GATGTCTGGAAACGGTTTAAACGGTGCTCCTGTTATTCCGATGCTTCAGACAGCATTGGATGCCGGCACGGAGTTGGTACTTATGACAACTGCGACTGTAATTGCGGTATTGGTATTATTGGTGTCCTACTTTATTTACAGACAAGAGAAAAATCAGCCGGTATCGGATGCTGCGCAGGCGGGATTTACACGGATTTTGGCGAACAAGATTTATGTGGATGAGCTCTACCAAGCGGTATTCGTCACTCCGGTTGAAAAAACATCCAGGATTTTATACCACTATGCGGATATTCAAGGGATTGATGGTTTGGTAAATGGAGTTGGAAAAGCAGTTCAGGGGATCGGAGGGCTTTTCCGTCGTTCTCAGAATGGCAATATTGAATATTACCTATTGGGCATGGTGTTGGGAGCAGTGGCATTATTAATGACCCTTTTCCTGTAATCTTTGAATATTAATAATTGAAAATCGAACTCGAGAAATGTCTCTGTTACTTATACTCATCCCGTTATTAACTTCGATTGTCTTGCTTTGGGCAAGGCCTTCCGGTGCACGCATGATTGCACTTGTCGTGGGACTTGTCAATTTGGGCATTAGTTTAGCCGCCAGCACTGGTTTTCAGGTAGATGGCAGTACGCAGCATGTGTTTTCAGCGCCCTGGATCGCTGAAAGTGGACTTTACTTTAGCCTTGGTATGGATGGAATCAGCTTGTTGATGGTTCTGCTCACCAATCTTTTGGCTCCTTTGATTCTGTTAAGTATTCAAAGTAGAAATCCGGAAAACGAGACCCGCTTTTTAGGTTTGGTTTTGATGATGCTCGCGGCGCTGAACGGGGTGTTCCTAGCAACTGACGGGATGTTGTTTTACATCTTTTACGAATTAGCGCTGATTCCCATTTATTTTATAGCAGCGCTTTGGGGAGGAGAAAACCGCATTCGGATTACCTTAAAGTTCTTTCTGTATACCTTTATAGGTTCCTTGTTCATGCTGGTCGCTTTGTTGTATTTGTATTTAAAAACACCAGGTACCCACTCTTTTGCCTTCTCAGCTTTATTAGACGTTCCTCTGACGGGTACAGAAGCATGGTGGATTCTATTAGCATTCTTTCTTGCTTTCGCAGTGAAGATGCCAGTGTTTCCCTTTCATACTTGGCAGCCGGACACGTACGTAGTTGCTCCTACTGGGGGTACCATGTTGTTATCTGGAATCATGTTAAAGATGGGTGTTTACGGCGCGATTCGCTGGATGATGCCAATGGCTCCTGAAGGTTGGGCCTCTTTGGCACCTGTCTTTATTACGCTTTCCGTCGTTGGGATTGTGTATGGCAGTTTGATTGCTGTAAAACAAACAGACTTAAAGCGCCTGATTGCTTACTCTTCCATTTCACACGTTGGTTTGATTGCTGCTGGGGTATTTGCTTGGAACACAGCAGGGTTACAGGGTAGTTTAATTCAGATGTTGAACCACGGGATTAATGTGGTAGGTTTATTTTATGTAGTGGATATCATTGAGCGCCGTTTAGGTACACGTACCTTACAAGAGATGGGAGGGATTGCTAAATTTGCACCTATTTTTGCGACCTTATTTATGATCATTCTATTGGGAGCAGTGGCCGTACCACTAACCAATGGTTTTCCGGGTGAATTTCTGCTATTAAAAGGAGTTTGGGAGTACAATCCTCTTTTAGGCGCAGTAGCTGGCTTAACCATCATTTTTGGTGCAGTTTATATGTTGCGAGCTTATGGTTTAGCAATGTTTGGGCCTACCACGGCAGCGACTGCAAAATTCGCGCCGTTGGATTGGAGGGAAAAGCTGGTATTAGGGGTGATTGCTGGATTGGTACTGGTACTCGGGTTTTTCCCGAACGCTATTTTGCACCTTACAGAAGGAAGTGTTCACCAATTAATGAGTTTGGTTCAATTCTAATCAAAAGATTCAGATGCGGGATTGAAAATGGTGGCGACACCGCTGATTTCGGTCCAAGATTAAACGAAAAATAACATAATGACCGCATTACTAATACTCTTTTTTACTGCTGTTGCAAGTTTGTTTGCAGGTTTGTTTGCCAAGCGCAGCCAATTGCTACCAATTGTGCTTATTGGTGTGGGCGCAGCGTTGGTCTTAACACTCCGCGAACTTTTTTCCGGAAGTCCTTGGGGAAATCAATTCCAGGACATGATCAATTTTGATTCGTACGCCTTGGGCTTTTCCAGTTTGGTGTTACTTACCACTTTGCTCATTGCGGGCCTTAGCGGATGGGGATTCCGGAAGTTGGAGCATACGAAAGGCGATCACTATGCGCTTTTGTTGTTTAGTATTTGTGGTGCTCTGACCATGTTTTCCTTTACGAATATGGTCATGTTGTTTCTCGGAATTGAGATCTTGAGTATCCCCTTATATGTTTTAGCTGGTAGTAACCGCGACAATTTATCGTCGAATGAAGCGGCACTTAAGTATTTTTTGATGGGTTCTTTTGCCACAGGCATCCTTCTTTTCGGCATGGCCTTGGTATATGGCAGCACTGCAACTTTTGATACTGTGGGAATTTCAGCAGCGGTACAGAGTGGTGTTTCCTCTCCCGGGATGTTGAAATTAGGCCTTTTGCTGATTCTGATCGGACTTTCGTTCAAAGTTTCGGCGGTCCCATTTCACTTCTGGGCGCCTGATGTATATCAAGGCAGTCCTAATATGATTACGGCCTACATGTCTACCGTGGTAAAAACAGCCGGCTTTGCTGCCTTTTATCGGTTATTTTCCGGGGCTTTTATAGGAATGGCAGATTTTTGGAGCATTGGGGTAGCTGGAATTGCGGCCTTGACCATGACGGTTTCGAATTTCACCGCTATTTTTCAAACAGACTTCAAGCGGATGATGGCTTATTCCTCTATTTCGCATGCCGGGTATTTGCTATTGGGCGTTTTAGCTGTAAGCGTTGCGGGCAGTTCAGGGGCAATGTTGGTTTACCTATTGACGTATTCCATCGCTTCTATTATAGCATTCGCCATTTATATGTTGATTGCCGAGCCCTCTGACGATGGTACTTTTGCTGCATTCAATCAGTTGGGCAAGAAACAACCGTTCTTGGCATTCATGATGACCTTTTCGATGTTGTCTCTTGCCGGCATTCCTCCTCTAGCGGGCTTTTTTGGAAAATACTTCTTATTTTCTAGTGTAGTCAGTCAATATCCTTGGCTGGTCGTGCTTGCAGTGGTGAATTCAGCAGTTTCCATCTACTATTATTTCAAGGTGATCATTGCGATGTATTTCTCAAGAGAAGAAAATGAGGCATCGGTGGATGTACCAGCTTCTGTACGTTGGTTGTTAATTGTAGGCCTTTTACTGCTAAGTTCCCTGACTTTATTCCCAGGGTTTGTCTATCAGCTGATCTAATGAATGAATCGAGAAAAGCCGGGTAAGTTGGATCTTACCCGGCTTTTTTTGATTCTAGTTTACCCGTTTAATAGATAAAGTAATTGGTTTTGTTGAAAAAACATCCAAACATTACGTCCTTCAGCGAACTTTATAGAGTCCTAAATTATAATTGCCCCCCAAGGAAAACGCGCCCATTCCCAAAAACGACCGATTTTCTTTTCATCCGAACTTTATTGCCTGTACATCCATGAACACACTTCGCATATTTTTCCTTCTTTTTTTGCCTTTGTTTACCGTTGCACAACAACCAGGCTTCGATCCTTCAAAAGCTGCCAACGGCCGTTTCTACGGCAAAGTTGTGGATGAAAAAGGGAATGGAATTGGGTACGCCACAGTAAAGCTCTTTGGAAAAAAAATGGATCCAAACAGTAAAAAACTGGAAGATGTTTTGTTGGGGGGGCAACTAACTGCAGAGAATGGAGACTTCAGTTTGGACCGGATTCCTACTGCAGGGGAGTTTAAGTTGGTCATTTCATTTATTGGATTTACCGAAATCGAAAAAGTAGTTTCATTTGGAAATAGGCCAGCAGCGGGGGGGCCACCCAAGCCCGGCGCACCACCCGCAGGATTTGGTCCTGTTGAAAAAGATTTGGGTAATTTGGTTTTAACCTCTAATACGACTTTAGAAGAATTAGTCGTCAGCACCCAAGCAGCCAATGCAACCCTGTCACTAGATAAGAAAATATACCGAGTAGACAAAGATGTTACTGCCGAAGGAGGTACTGCTCAAGATGCCCTCAAAAACGTTCCTTCCGTTTCTGTAGATGCTGATGGGAGTGTAACCCTTCGGAACGGTGCGCCTCAAATTTTTGTTGATGGACGCCCTACTACCCTCACCTTGGACCAAATCCCGGCGGCTTCGATTGAATCTGTGGAAGTGATCACCAATCCATCCGCAAAATACGATGCAGGTGGTGGAACAGCTGGAATCCTGAATATTGTCCTGAAGAAAGATCGGCGTTTAGGCTATAATGGATCCGTTCGAACTGGAACGGACAGTCGGCAAGGGTTTAATTTTGGTGGAGACTTAAATGCACGAGCAGAAAAATGGAACTTTTTCTTTAGTGGAAACCTCAACCGAATGCAGAATGTAAACGAAGGGCTTACCATCAGAAGCAACCGTTCCTCCCCCCTTCAACTTCCTTTCGTTGAGAATACCCAAGAAATAGACGGACGGATGAAAGGGTATTTTGCTAACCTTAGAACTGGGATGGACTGGTTGATCGACAACCGGAATACCTTGACATTTTCTGGTAGTCTAACCCAAGGACAGTTTAACCCCACCAGCGATATTACGGTAAAAACGGATTCGGTAACCGACCTGTGGGTTCGATCAGAGTCCTATCTGCGGTTAGCAGATGTCAATCGGCGGTTTCAAAATCTGGGTGGTGCGGTGTTGTTCAAGCATTTATTTCCTAAACAAGGAGCCGAATGGACCGCAGATTTCAATTTTAACCGCATTACTTCAAAAGGTGACAATCAGTTTTCCTCTCAATTTTCGAACGGTTTCAATAGCCTTGAACAACAACAATCAGACGGAAGCGGCACCATTTACACGGTCCAATCGGATTTGGTTTACCCAATTCGGGGGGATTGGAAAGTAGAATCGGGTGTTCGGGCTGCGATACGCAGGAATATCAACAACAATTTCAATTTCCGCTGGAACCCCGTTTCACAGAGTTGGGAACAAAGCAGT
>CANHDG010000208.1 GCA_947459365.1 Saprospirales bacterium | reverse complement strand
CTTCATAAGCCAAAGGGGCGCTAGGGGAATATTGATCTGGTGTATAATTTCCTTTAGGAATATTCATCGTCCAACCCACACTGTACAATGGACTGCAGTTCCATTCCACTCGATCCAAGACACCATCGTTGTCGTCGTCTAGGTCTTGGGTGTCTACAACGCCATCCCCGTCCGTATCTGTGCAAGGAGCAAGGTAAACCGTTACCGGATTGGAAGCCAAGCTGAAACAATTGGTTGAATTGTCCTGAACAAACAGGTAATAAAGACCCGCAGTAACTGCTGTTGGATCGCTTACCACCGGACTACCAAGTGTTGATCCAGTTCGCCAAATGAAACTGGTACCAGCAGTTGGCGTTGGTTCCAAACTCGTTAAATCGGCTGTCGCCGTCGGACAAGTATTAAAAAGGGTATTCGAGGTAGGCTGTACCGTAGCAACGGAGCAGAGCAGAATCTGATAATCTTCTACTTCCCCACTCGAAGCAATCCCAATGGGGGTCGTAATCGCGTCCGTACTGATCCGCAAACGGGCAAAAAGGGCCGTTACGGAGTTGGTGGCTGGTAAATTGACATTGCTCCAGGTCAAAGTGGCTGTAGTGGCATTCGCAGCAACCGTCGTGCTGACCATCTCAGCGGCATCAAACGTACCATTGAGGTTCCAGTCTATCCAACCCACCAGGTTAGCAGTGGAACCGGTAAGATTTACCACCTCAACATTCACCGTGTAACTGGTAATCACCTGCGGAGCTGCTTGTGGGCTGATTGCCGGAAAGGAGCTTACTCCATTGTCGGTGTCTGAGCTGGCTGTAGCGGATGCTACCCCACCTGGCTCGGAAGTTACCGAGCTACCAAGGGTCAACAAGGCGGTTCCGGTATTATTGTATTGTATAATGTGTCGAGGTCCATCATCGGAACTCAATACCTTGTAGCTGTTGGGCGCATCCCCGTAATCAACCGCAATGTTTAAGGCGGTTTGGGCCATGCCAAAGGCACCATTCCCTCCGTTGCGCGAAAGGGTATTCACGGTGGCAGCCGCCAAGCTGGGATTTTCAGGATCCTGAATTTCCAGAATTCCAGCACTTCCATTGCTCACTGCATACATCCGGTCATTTGGACCTTTTTGAACCGCACCAGAAATGGCCATAGTACGCAATTCCTGGGAAGCACTCACGCTGGCCGCGTTGCCGCTGCTGATATCGTAGCGGTACAGTCGGTTGGTAAACACGGTGCTCACATACGCATAATCTTCAGATGGAGAAAAATCCGCATAATAGTAATTGCTCGCAGCCAATAAAGGAAGGTCAATTACCCAGTTTTCCGAAAATACACCGGTCTGCGCATTAAAGTCCAACTCGAACAAACGCCCACCGCGGAGGGTGGGGTCCATGAAGGTCGAAATAAAATAGGAAGACAAGGCCACAGCCTTGGAGTAGTCCTCGTTGAATTCAATGGAACCAAATCCATTGTAAAATGAGGCAGAAACATTGCTCACCACCGGCGCACTGAAACTAATGCTGCTGGCCGTCGGAAAGGTAACTTCAATGGCATTAATCACCGTAGAAGTTCCAGAACAAGAAAAACTGGATCCAGAACAGGTCTCGTTGTTTTCGTAGGTGACAATCCAGAAGCCATCGCCGCTGCTATTGGGCGCATACGTCAAGGCTTCCGCCGCTTTGATGCTAGCACCAATAGAACTGGGCAATTGGTTTTTTGATACCAAATCTCCTAGACCACCGTTCTGCCGAATATCGTACTCCGCATAAAAGAGGTTGCCATTGGGCGCTGTCACCACGTCCGCTGAGGTATAAAAAACCAGGTAGCGATCGGGATTCTTCAGATGGGGTACAATCACCGCACCTTGGGTAGCCGAGTTGTTGCCCGTAATGGCGCCATTACTCGTTGCAACTCCATTCCGATTGTAGGTCTGGGTTGCCGATGAATAAAACACCAGGTTGCCATCCACATCGGTAGCGGTAGCAAATCCCTCGCCAATGCTGGTTTGTCCTCCAAACGAAGTAATCGTCGGAGCAGCCGTCCCACTCACCCCAAAGTCCATTCGAGTTGTTCGACTGAAAATCCAGTTGCGTTCGGTGGCGCGGCGTTGAGCCGCACTGAGGTTGATCGCTGCTTGCTGCCCATAGCTCTCAGCAATTGGCAGTAGGCTCAGAAGCAACAGAATTCCCAGCATACCCGGGAAAACAGGTACCTGGGCCTTTTGCTCCAGCAGAGAAGTCTGTACTTTTTTAAATAAGTGAGAAATACTCTTCATAATTAGGATGTATTGAAATGGAAGGAAATACTAGTTGTTTAGTAGTAAATTGAAGTGAATTAGGTAGTCGGCCGAGCGCTGCTCCACCCGGTATACCCCAGCTGGTACCGCAATCTTGGGCTTCCCCAGTGCTTTAGCCATCCATCTAGGAACCTCAAATGCTTCTTCCACCCGGAAAAAGCCCTTACTAAAGTGCTGTTGATAAAGGGGATCCGTGATTTCTTCCACAGGAATCCGAAAAACAAAATGCCCTTCTTCCCAAACGGAAAAAAAAGCAATGACGAAGGCGCAAGGAATACTCCAGCGCTCCAAGACGGGTACCCGAGCAATGACACAAACCCCAGAGCCATCACAATGGCGGCTCGGAGTACCGAAAACTACCCCAAAGCGGAGCTCCTGACTTGCCGGCCGTCCTGTCACTTTGGAGGTGCTCCCTAAATAAATCTTAGGCATATTAAATTGAAAATAAATAACTTATAAAATAGCAACTAGACCAGGTATCACTCATTCATCCTTTTTCAAGGCGCTGTAAATGGCTCAGTGTGCTTTGATTACGGCAACAAAAGTCGAGCAGGAAGGAAGAAAGGCTGGCAACAAAAAACAGGGTTTTGTGAGTTTATAAACTACGTAGTTAAATTTTACCAAAAAATTTTAAATAATTGATTTTCAATATAATATAAAAAACATAAAAGGTTATTTTGTGAGTTTGCCCACCCTAAAATAAGTTGGCCTATCCGCTGAGAGTAGGTTCTTTTTCAGCTGTTCTGCATCGGTAGCGGGTTTCCTGATGAGCGGCTGCTTATTCTGAAATTCAGGATCTAATCAAGTCCCAGCGTGATGAATGTCACCTTCTCTTCTATTCTATTTGAGCAACTTTGTGGAATAAAAACACCTGTTATGCGATCACTCAACCGCTTTCTCCTTTTCCTTTTTGTTGGGTCCATCTGGATCAGCACCGGAACCAGCCAGTCAACTCCTTTCTCTATTCAGTTAAGCCCCCTGAGCATTCCTGGACTGGGGGGACTTCAATCGTATGCTTTTGGGCAATGGGAAGGGAAATGGCTCTTGATTGGCGGCCGATTAGATGGTTTGCACCGTAGGCAACCATTTGCTTCTTTCGACCTCGCTGGCCACAATAACCAGCTGATCGTAGTAGATCCAGTTCAGCTTCAAACCTGGACCAGCAGCCTGACCGCGCTTCCCGCAGCGCTTCAGGAACCATTGCAATCTACCAATATGCAGTACTACCAATCTGGCAATACCCTTTACCTCACAGGCGGATACGGATACAGCGCCACCGCTGCCGACCACATTACTTTTGATAAATTGACCGCCGTTGACCTGCCAGGGCTCATCCAGGCCATCCAAAACAATGCACCCGTACTGCCCTATTTTCGGCAAGTGAGCGACGAACGCTTTCGGGTAACCGGTGGTAAACTGCTCCAGATCAACTCCGTTTATTATTTGATTGGCGGACAAAAATTTATGGGCCGTTACAACCCAATGGGTCCCACCCACGGCCCCGGCTTTATCCAGGAATACACCAACCAAGCCCGTCGATTTACCATAGAGGACGATGGAAATGATTTAATTATCAATCATTTAACACCCTTTACGGATGAGCAACTACTCCACCGCCGCGACTACAATGCGGTGAGTCAAATCATGCCGGATGGACAAGAAGGGATTACCGCTTTTTCGGGCGTTTTCCAAACAACGGTTGATTTGCCCTACCTGAATGCCGTCAATCTATGGGCAGACACCTACGCTGAGCAGCCTAATTTCCAACAGTATTACAACCATTACCACTGCGCCTACTTACCCGCCTACGAAGCCAGCAAAAATCAAATGCACACGCTGTTTTTTGGCGGAATTGCCCAGTTTTACGACAGCCTTGGCGTATTGGTGCAGGACAACAATGTTCCCTTTGTGAAGACCATCGCAAGGGTAACCCGACTGGCCGATGGGTCTATGGCGGAATATAAACTTCCGGTGGAATTGCCCGGGCTTTTGGGCGCTGGAGCCGAATGGATTCCAGCTGAAAACCTTCCATTTTACCCAAATGGGGTGCTTCAACTGGATGAGCTGAGCGAAGACACCACCTTCGTAGGCTACCTGTTTGGAGGCATCGCCAGCACCGCCCCCAATATCTTTTTTACCAATACCGGTACCCAAAGCAGCGCCAGCAACAGTCTTTTTAAAGTAAGTTTGGTAAAAGGGGGAAGCGTGGGATCCAACGATTTGCTCAATCCGCACAGCACCAGTTCCTTGAACCTAAAGGTGTTCCCAAACCCGAGTCGAGGCGTTTTTTACCTTCGTTTTTTCCAAAAAAACGCAGGTAAAACGGACATTTGGATCCGTGACCTGCAAGGAAATCTGATCTGGGAACAACACCGGGATTACCCGGAAGGAGAACATACGGTAGAAAGCAAACTTCCGGTACAGGCCTCCGGACGGGCCTACCTGATTACCGTGGCCAATGCCAGTGAACAGGCCACCATCAAAGGCCTGGTGGAAGACTAATTAGCCTAAAACAAAAGGGTTGGAACGCCCTCAAGCCTTCCAACCCTTTTGTAACTAAATTAATAGGAAAGTACTAGGCTTTGGCAGCCGTACCCGTGTCGCCAATTTTGCAAGTACCGTTGTAGCGGGCTCCTTCTTCCACCACCATCGTGCGGGCCGTAATATTGCCTTCAATCACCGCAGATTCCATCAAGTGCAAGGCCTCTTTGACCACTACATCGCCCTTGATTTTTCCTTGTATAGCCGCATCGCGGGCAAAAATATTGCCGGTCACCTGACTGCCCTCGCCCATCACCAGGCGTTTATCCACTTTCACCTCCCCTGTCACCGCTCCATCCAGGCG
>CANHDG010000207.1 GCA_947459365.1 Saprospirales bacterium | reverse complement strand
TGTTCTGGTCGGCTTTTACAACGATTGCATACTCGCTTACCTCTTTACCTTCCGCCATCATCTCCTTTTTGTAGTTGAACTGAGCAAGGCGGGCCTGGTGGATCCAGTTTGCCAATTCGCTTTTGTTCACATCTACCGTATCGATTGGAATTCCTTTTGGAAACCGATTCCGGTCAGCGGCATCTGCATTCAGATAAGCTGCCATTTGGTTCATCGGAACTCCGAAGCTTCCGCCATTTACAAACTTCCGTTGGTCTTGAGCATTCATGCCCATGCTGTAGGTGGCGTTCATCGTTTCGATCAAGGCCTTGCGGGCATGGGAGCCAGCAGGATCCAGGTAAACATCGCCTTCTGAACTGATCAAAATCGTCAGGGTACCTACATCCGGGAGTTTTGACTCAGAGATTGAAGAAGGAGTATCTACCGTCACCGTCTCCTGTGGTTTGGCTTTCGCCGTCAAGATGAAGAAGGTAAGGAGCAGGAACGCTACGTCGCACATGGCCGTCATATCGAGAGAGGGCGCACTGCGTTTAGGTTTATGCTTTGGCATGTTAAATGACTTGTTTTATGCTACTAGCTCTTTTTAGAGCTGGTAGCGGTGGGTACAACTTACTTGCCTTTAGTAGCGTAGGTCTGAGTCAGACTGTAACCTGCCTCATCAATACGGTATGTCAAAGCGTCGATACGACCTGTGAAGAAGTTGTAGAAAATGATCGCAATCGCAGAAGAACCGATACCCAAGGCAGTGTTAATCAAGGCCTCAGAGATACCTGTTGCAAGCGCAGAAGAGTCAGGAGCACCCGCTGTTGCCAAGGCACCGAAGGCGCGAATCATACCCAATACCGTTCCGAATAGACCCATCAGGGTTGCAACGGAAGCAATGGTCGCCAAGATATTCAAGTTTTTCTCCAACATCGGAAGTTCCAGGCTGGTCGCTTCTTCTACTTCTTTCTGGATGGCCATTACCTTGTCTTCTTTCTCCATACCAGAAGTGGTCAACATTTCCTGGTACTTAGTCAAACCAGCGCGAACAACACTCGCTACCGCTCCTTTTTGCTTGTCGCAAGCCTTCACTGCACCAGCGAAGTCTTCCTTGTCCAAGTGGGATTTGATCGTGCGAACAAACGTATCCACATTCGCTGTACCAGTTGCTTTAGACAACGTGATAAAGCGCTCAAATACGAATACGATAACCGTGAACAGCAGCGTCAAAAGAATAGGTACAACGAATCCACCCTTGTAAACTACGCCGAGGTAGTGGTTCAATGCTGGTTCTGGAACCGGATCTTTTGATAAATCGCCTCCAGGGAAGTTGGAAGGAGCACCAAATACGTACTTGTAAACAACAATCGCAAGAACGAATAACACCGGAATGATGATGTAGGGGAAGATGGCACCGAATCCGCCGCCTTTACTTTGATTAGCAGGTGAAGTGTTAGCTGCTGTCATGCTGGATAAAATTAATTTAGTTAAAGAATGATAATTAGTTTGACTACGCTTAAATCTGCCACAGCTTTTTTAATGAATTCAAAACAGAATGGCCTGCACCTCACCTTCTTTTACCTAAGATGAAGGTACTTTCGTTTTTGGTGGGTCCCAAGCAATTTTTTTTCAAAAAAGAAGCAGAATGGATGTCTAGCTAAATTTTGCTTCCAAAATTCGGGGTAAAAATAGTGTGAGATTTACATTTATTTGACCCAAACGAGAAAAAATGATTTAAAATTAATGGGAAAAAAATATTATTTGGCAAGTGTATTTATTCGATCTTGAATTATTGGTCTATCGGGGCTTCAAATCGGCCCTCCTCTGCCTTTCCTCTAAAAATCAGCGCCTAAGGCTAGGTGTAACATGGGTTTTCGAACCTGCTGGGTCTCAATCCCCCAAGCATAATCCGCCCTCAAAAACAATCCAAATAACTGCATTCGAAGGCCCACTCCATATCCTGCCACCAAGGGATCTTTAAAGTAATTGACGCGCATGCTCACCGTTGGCGGGTTTTGCAGGTAGACAATATTAATCGGATTGTCTTTGTTATAAGGGCTACTGCCAGTCCAGGCAGTTCCAGCATCAAAGAACCCAACCAGCTGAAAATTGCGCCAAAAATTCCCCAAGGAGGGTCGACGAAGGAGGTATTTGAATAGGGGAACGCGGAGCTCGGTGTTCACCAAGGCAAATGAGCCTCCATTTCTGATGTTCTGCTGGAAACCACGGAGGTTGGCCGCCAAGGTTTCATAAGCAAATACCTCGGTCTGCGGAGCTGGTATTTGAGTACTAAATTGGGGAATAATCCAATTATCCACTCCTCCCAAGTAATAGAGGATGCGCTCCGAACCAAAGGTGGTGGCCGCCGCTAAACGGGTGGCCAGGATGGAATACCGATCAATGCGTTGGTAATGCCGGGCATCCAAGTTCAACACCGTCATAAAACCGCTGTTAAGCCGCAAACTCCAGTCGGGGGAGGTATTCAACTCAAAGCGTTTCACTGCCTCGATGTAAAACCTTGCCCGGGTGCCATTCTTTATATTGACGTCTATGTTAAGGGTATTGTCGTACACAGCCGCCAGTCGGAGGGCCGCTCGTTGTTCCGCATAATCAGGGGCCTCCAAGGTTTTCTGATCTGAACTCAGCGTTATTTGCTTGTCTTGCCTCAGGGTAGCCATAGCCCTCAGACTAAAGAAGGGATCAAAGGGGTATTTGAGTTCGTACTGCCCTAATAGGGTGTTGTAGCGGAGCTGATAGGGGTTGCCTACGGCATTTTCCAGGGTTTGAACCGTGCTCTTTCGGTAAAGGGTATACCGGCGGTCCAGGCGTTTTTTCCGATCTTCCATCCAGAGGTAATATTCCGATCCGTTGAAGGAGGTGGGCAATCGAAAACCGGCTTCTACCTGGTAATTTTCCAACAACTCTTTAAAGTTTGCCCGCAACAATAGTCCGGGTGCAGGGGTCCTAAATCCTCCCGGAGAAGCGGCATAGCTGTCCAGTCCTTCAAACAACAGACTGTTGTCCATGTCCGTCGTGATAAAGTCAGTCCGGAATCGCAGCCGGTATCCTATCGTCCGGGAAGGATTGAAGCGAGTGAAGGCTTTACTGGTCGTGCGTACTTGCCGCACGCGTCGGCTTAGCATTTTGCTGTTCCAAGCCTGCTCGCTGGCCGGCATACTCGGACTGGCTTCTTCCATCCGGCTGCCCGTTGGCGATGGGCTGGGCTGGCGTAGGTGGTCGGGCACTTGAAAGGACCAACCTGCCGGAAAGCTGTCCAGCTGCAGGGGTTCCAAAACAGGGGCTTTTTGCGCAGGTTGCGAGGTGGGCAATCCTGAGTCAGCCAGTGTTTGCTGCCGGTAGAGGGTATATTTTACGCCGCGCAGAGAGTGAACCAGGGTGTCGCGTTGCTGAAGGTAAAAATAGGTATGCTTCCCTTTTCGTTGGGTTTCCAAGGTTCGGATAGCATTGGAGGGGTAGGAACTCAGGAGGGAAATCCCTCGTCCGTATTGACTATCCAACCAGCTTACTACCTTTTTCTTATAGACCGCGTAACTGCGCAGGCTATCCACCTGGCTGCTGTCCACATTTCTGAACACTTCCCGGAGCAAGGGGTGAATGCGGGTGGCTTTTTCCAGCGACCAATCTCCCAGTCGACTGGGATCAATCGCATTCAGCTCGATTCCGTTTTTTAGGTAAATGACTGTTTTGTAGTACGCAAGGTAGTCTTCGACCCTACCCACTACGCGGTTCTCGATGCCCGTTTCATCGCTGATCCAAGCTAGGTGACTACTGTCCAATACCACTGGGCAACGTTCCTTGAACAAAGGACTGTCGGTGATCCGTATCAATTCTTCGCTTCGGGTATCTAGGTTGTACATAAATAAGTCCCACTGGCCTACGGGCAGGAGGGAATCGAAGCGGACAGGACTAAGGGTATCTGCCGGCCGGTTACTTGCAAATACAAGGTAACGAGCGTCAGGTAATCGGAGAAAGGTGGCATCTCGGTCATCCCAGATATCCTGGGTGAGCCGTTCAGTTTGCCGGGTTTTGGTTCGGTATAGGTATAAATCAGTGTATCCACGGGCTGTGGCTGAAAAGACCAGGTCAAAGGGATTGATAAAATCGACACTGTGGATACGCTGAAATTCTGGGGAAGCGGGTTCAATGCTGCGGGCGCCCGTCGTCAAGTTGAGCAGGGCCACTTTAGCAACATCGCGTTGTTCAAACACCACGCAGAGCGTTTGGCGGTCGGGCGACCAGGCTAGCAAAGGGTAATCATAATCGGTCGCTTGTTGTGCATTTCGGATACCCCCTCGGAGGACTTTGGTACGCTGGCCGGTTTGCAGGTTTTGTACCCAGACCTTCCATTTTCCGATATCATTTTGCACCCAAGCGATTTGTTGTCCATCTGGGCTAATTTTGGCTTGATAAAGCGGAAATTTTCGCTTGTTTTTTACTTTTACCAAATTAGATGCCGCGGGTTCTTGGGTGTCCTTTAGGTCTTCCGCCGCGCGTTGTTGGTAGTGTTCGAAGACGAGTTCGGTGGTTCGATCATAGCCATTTCCCATTACATACCGAAATCCGGCATCCAGTCCTCGGTTGATGCGGGTGAGATAAAGCAGGTTGCTGATGGTTCCAATGCCAAATTGCTGAGCGATGTATTGCCAGAAAGCATGTCCTGCCAGGGCTGGAAATTTTTGGGCGAGTTCGGAAAAACTAGTAGCCTCTTCTGCCAAAAGCACTTGGCGGAGCTCCTCGTCCCGTTGTACATTCCAGGCGCTGCCACAATAGGCCTTGAGTCCGTTGATATACCAGTCTGGCATATTGAGCAAGACGGAATTTTGGACAATTTCCTGGAGGTTCCCCCCGAGCAGCATGGCATTAAGTAGGATGCCTGCGATGCCCTCCCGAATTTGTTGCTGCAAAAGCTGGTGATCGCCGTTGTAGTAGACGAACATTTTATTTCCCGACACCTTGGTTTCTCCAGATTTGACCAAGAAAAGCTCATCGGCGCCAATATTGCTTTGCTTCAGGTCGCTGAGATCCGTAAACACCAATAATTCAATGGGCTCATTCAGTTCGTATTCCAGGAGTTGCTGAATATCAAGGTAGTGGCCTTCCGCCAATTGGAGGGCAGGGATGGCAATGTTCTGGGCTTCCCCGTACCAGTAGGTTGTGAAATGGGGCGTCTCGTAGTACTTCCAGTCTTCCTGGTGGTGGTGGTATTGGACCCTGTTTTTCCCAAAACCCGTCTG
>CANHDG010000206.1 GCA_947459365.1 Saprospirales bacterium | reverse complement strand
TGGCCCTCCGGTCGTGAGCAAATCTACAGCGGATGGCAGTCCAATCATCTTCATGCCGATCAACAGCAGTAGCCGGAACATCATGGAGCTGAGTAAATACGCCGAAAATGTACTGCAGGAGCGTTTGCAGACCATTCCCGGGGTGAGTCAGGTGTCTATTTTTGGCCTAAAGCGTCCGGCGATGCGACTTTGGATGGATCCGCAATTGTTGGCTGCACGGGGTTTGACTGTACAGGATGTGTATTCAGCCCTTCAGCGGGAGAATGTAGAACTCCCAAGTGGGAAAGTGCGGGGCAATGCCACTGAGTTAAGTGTCAAGGCGTATGCTCGGTTGAGTACGGAGGAAGAATTCAACAATCTAATCATTCGGCAATTGCCCAACGGAGGAGCAATTCGTTTTAAAGATATTGGGCAGGCGGTATTGGGGCCGGAGGTGGATGAGACTTCTGCTCGTCGAAACAATGTGTATGGACTTTCTCTAGCGGTATTTCCACAGCCGGGCGCCAATCAGATTGAGATTGCCGATGAGTTTTACAAACGATTGGAGCAAATTCGGAAGGATCTTCCAGAAGATATTATCATTGATGTGGGGTTGGATCGCTCCAAGTTTGTAAAGCGAGCGGTTTTAGAGGTAAAAGAAACGCTGGCCATTGCAATTGTTCTGGTTGTATTAATTATTTACCTGTTCTTCCGGAATTGGGTGGTGGCGCTTCGTCCCTTGGTGGATATTCCAGTTTCCCTGATTGGTACCTTCTTTGTCATGTACTTATTTGACTTTTCGATTAATGTACTGACACTTCTGGGAATCGTTTTGGCAACTGGTTTGGTTGTAGACGATGGTATTGTGGTGACGGAAAATATCTTTCGGAAGATGGAAGAGGGGATGGATAAGCGAAAGGCGGTACGCGAGGGGATTGAAGAGATCTTTTTCGCGGTCATTTCAACCTCTATAACACTGGCGGTCGTGTTTTTGCCGGTCATCTTTTTACAGGGCTTTACTGGCCGTTTGTTCCGAGAGTTTGGGGTGGTAGTTGCCTGTGCAGTTTTGATCTCGGCTTTTGTTTCGTTGACTTTAACTCCGGTATTAAATATCTATTTATCGGGTAAAGACCATCGGGAAGGGTGGTTTTATAAGAAAACAGAACCGTTTTTTACGGGAATGGAAAATGGCTATGCTCGTTTATTGACGGGTTTTTTACGGTATCGGGTGCTTGCCATTGGAATTTTGGTCGCTTGTTTTGCGATGATTTGGTTTTTGCCCCAGCAGTTGAAGACTGAATTGGCACCGTTGGAAGACCGGAGTATTGTTCGTACGAATATTACAGCACCGGAGGGGACTGATTTTGACAAAACGGAACAGATTATTTACAATATTACCCAAGTGTTTTTGGATTCTATTCCGGATGCTTCCATGATTTTTGGGATTACTGCGCCGGGCTTTGCTGGTCCGAGTGTGACTAATAGCGGTTTTATCAGCACCTTATTGCCGGAGCCGGATGAGCGTAAACGGTCTCAGCAGGAGATTTACGATCAATTGTTGAGGCTGACCAAGCGCTTTCCGGAGGTGCGTGCTTTCCCAAATCAGGAGCAAACCATCACCACCAGTCTTGCAAGCGGCAATCAGCTGCCGGTCCAGTTTGTAATTCAGAATTTCTCCTTTGAAAAAATTGCGGCAGTCGTTCCGAAATTTCTCGACGAGGCCAGGAAAACAGGGGTATTTGCGAATGTGGATGTTAATTTAAAGTTCAACAAGCCGGAAATCAATATCCGGATTGACCGGGATAAAGCCACTGCACTTGGTTTGAGTGCTTTGGATATTTCCTCTACGCTTCAGCTGGCTTTGAGCGGCCGCCGGTTTGGCTATTTTACCATTGATGGCAAACAGTACCAGGTGATAGGGCAGATTGAGCGAGAGAAACGAGATGAGCCCCTGGATCTGGCAGGTTTGTATGTCCGCAATAGCCGAGGTGAAATGATCGCTTTGGACAACGTAGTCTCCATGGAGGAAACTAGTAATCCGCCCACCTTGTTTCATTACAACCGGTTTAAATCGGCGACTTTTCAGGCGGCTCCCGCACCGGGCAAAACGCTTGGAGAGGGTATAGAGGCCATGGAAAAAATTGCTGAAAGTCTATTGGACGATACTTTTCAGACCGATTTAAGTGGTCCTTCCCGCGATTTCAGGGAAAGTTCTGGCAATACCTCCTTTGCTTTTTTACTGGCGCTGATTCTAGTGTTCTTGATTTTGGCTGCCCAATTTGAAAGTTTTGTAGATCCGCTCATCATTCTCATCACGGTACCGCTAGCGATTGCGGGTGCATTCTTGGCGCTTACTCTAACGGGACAAACCATCAATATTTTCTCGCAGATTGGGATGATTATGTTAATTGGTTTGGTGACTAAGAACGGGATTCTGATTGTGGAGTTTGCGAACCAGAAGCGTGAAAAAGGGCTTGGAAAGGTGGAGGCAGTTTTGGAGGCAGCGACCCAGCGTTTCCGACCGATTTTGATGACTTCTTTGGCGACTATTTTAGGGGCGATGCCAATTGCTTTTGCCCTTGGTAGCGCGGGCCGAAGCCGGATTCCATTGGGCGTTGTGATTACGGGGGGAATGATGTTCTCGTTGTTGTTAACACTTTTGGTGATTCCGGCAATGTACATTTTCTTTTCCCGCCATCGGAAGCCATCCGAACAATGAAAATAAAAAAATCATTTCTATAATTAAGTCTAAAGGGGAGTTGCGCTTTAACCAATCGACTTTATTGGAGCGCCACTTCCCTTTCTTTTTTACCCGTCGGCAGACAAATTAATAGGAATCCTTTATGAGAAAGGCAAAACGCGCAAAATGGGGAGGTCTTTTGGCCGTGCTATTACTTGCATTGGCTTTGATGAGTATCAAACACCGCCAATGGATGCTTGCGCCCAATGATTATATTTTTGGCGAATCACCGGATGGTTTCAAAAACTACCTGACAGCCGCTTACCATATTGAGCGGGATGGACAGGTAACGCACTACGAGGGTATGAATTACCCGTTCGGTGAGCATGTTTTGTTCACCGATAATCAGCCGATATTAAGTACCATTTTTCAGTTTATCCATCAACAGTTGGTTGATTTAACAGGCAAGTCGGTTGGGATTTACAATACCATTCAATTGCTTTCCTGGTTAGCAGGTGCTGGGGTATTGTTTTTATTTCTGTTCCGACTCCGGTTGCCGGCCTGGTACTCGGTGATGGCGGCCTTGGGTATTTTGTTTTTAAGTCCGCAGTATAACCGGTTTGATGGGCATTTTGGCTTGTCGCACACCTGGATTTTTCCGCTCTTATTGTGGTTGTTATTGCGGTACGAAGAACGGGGCGCAGGGTGGAAAGATGTTTGGCCCATTGCGCTACTCACTTGGGTAGGTGCGCAGTTTCATTTTTATTTTTTCGGTTTATCGGCCTTGTTTTTAGGTTGTTATACCTTGGTGGTGCTAGCAAATGGTTTTTCCATTCGGCAGTTAATGAAGCGCGGCATTCACCTAGGGGTTATGGTGGTGTTGCCTTTTTTACTGTTGACACTTTGGTTACGCGCCTCCGATTTTGCGGCTGATCGTCCCTCGTACCCGTATGGTTTTACGACGTACATTGGATATTGGGAAGGCATATTTCTACCTTATGAGTCCTTTCCATTGTATCAGTGGATTGATCAGAATGTAATTAGAATTCGGAGGGTTGATTGGGAAACGCAGGCCTATGCGGGTATGTTGGTTTTTTTCTTTTTTCTTTGGGCATTGGGGCGCGGATTTCGTCTGTTTTCCAAGAAAGAAGAACCGCCCAGTGACCATATAATCCAGGTTCAGCGGCAATTTATGCAGCGATCGGTGGTTGCGGCGGTCTTGTTGACGCTGTTTGCCTGTGGTTTTCCGTATGCGATCAAAGGGATGCAGTGGATGGTCGACTATATGGGGCCGCTTCGGCAGTTTCGGGGTTTGGCAAGGTTTACCTGGAGTTTTTATTATTTGATGAATCTGGCTGCAGTTTACTTAGTTTGGCAAAAAGCGCAGGTAATAAAGAGTAGCTGGAAGCGATGGGCACTCCTGTTAACCCCCCTGTTACTGCTTGGATACGATGCATTTACCTACCAAAAGGGGAAAAAAATGCATTTGAGCCCCAATGTTGCCTCCCGGGAGATGGCTGCAGCGGATCCGGAACATTGGTTGAACAAGGTAGATTTTTCGGCCTATCAGGCATTGCTCCCCTTGCCCTATTACCATGTTGGTTCCGAGAACATTTGGTTGGATCCACACTTCGGCTTATTTAGAAAAGTACAAACCACCGCATTGCATACCGGGCTTTCCGATATGGGAGTAGTGATGAGCCGTACTCCCTTGCATCAGACGTTGCTTTCCGTTCAGCTAGTAAAAGAGCCCTGTCAAATTCCACGAATGTTGGAGTTTTTACCTAATAGTAAGCCGATTGCCTTGCTGGTAGAGGCTTCTGAGTGGGAAAACGTACGATATAATTACCCACATCTGGTAAAAAAGGCACAGGAGGTTTATTCGAGTGCTGAACTCCGGATTTTAGCACTTCCTCTGGATAGCCTTCGGGCTGCAGCAAAAGAAGCAGTTCATTCGGTTCAGATGGATCGGGAGCGGCAAGTCTTAACTAAGGTGGGGATTTGGGAGCGTTCGGGTGCGGAAAAAGGTTTTTTGCATCAAACGTTCGATTCTCTTGCGAGTGCTCCCCATCGCTTCAGAGGTGCTGGAGCGCTGGAAGGAGTGATGAAAGATACCACCTGGTTGTTTAAAGGAACCTTAACCAAAGATTATTACTACTTAAACCTTTGGTTGTATGCGAAAGAGGATATGGCATTAACCCATGAGCTAAAAGTAATCCAAAATAGCTTGGTTGATGGACGGGAAATTAACGTGAAACACGAGGGGCTCCGCTTCCACTTAAAGACCCTTGTAAACGATTGGGCCTTATTTGACGTTCCCTTTGAGGTATATGAAAATGGGGCGGAGACGAAAATCTTTTTACAGAAAAAAGGAGTAGATCGGCCATTTTTCGTAGATGAGATGTTGATTAAACCAAGTGATATTACCTTATACCGACAGGAAGAAGGTTGGATAAGCCGGAACAATTTCTGGTTCCAATTATAGTCAGGTAAAAAAGCCCCGGGGACCACTGGATGCGTCACCGGGGCTTTTAGCTTAGTCTTTACTGCTTTCTCCGACGAAATAATCCTCTTTATCT
>CANHDG010000205.1 GCA_947459365.1 Saprospirales bacterium | reverse complement strand
ATTTACTCAGCTCCATGATGTTCCGGCTACTGCTGTTGATCGGCATGAAGATGATTGGACTGCCATCCGCTGTAGATTTGCTCACGACCGGAGGGCCATCAATGTCTTGGGGCAGCTCGCGTACCGCCTGATTCACCTTATCGCGAACATCATTGGTAGCACTTTCCAAATCCTCTCCCAAATCAAACTCGATGGTGATATTGCAACTTCCCGTGGAGGAGGAGGAGGAAATATTCCGAATTCCTTGGATTCCATTGATGGCTTTTTCCAGCGGTTCGGTGATTTGCGATTCAATAATTTCGGGATTAGCCCCCGTATAGGTACAGCGGACATTCACCGTGGGCGGGTCGATGGCCGGGTACTCACGGGTGCCTAAAAAACGGTATCCCAATGCCCCAAATAACATGAGCAAAATACTCATCACGACCGCTAATACAGGTCGCTTGGTGGCTAATTCCGAAAATTTCATTAATTATTCCTTTCGCTGTGAACGTTTTGTAGGCGTTTTTGAATTTCTTCTACCGCTGCACGCATTTTCTCCTGATCCGCGGCATTCACATTTTGCTCCTGCTCGTTGCGCACAATATCTTCCTCCGCCTTTTTTATTTTTTCCTTATAATTTTCAATATCCTTATGCAAATTCAAGTTCTCCTTCTCCATTTTACGCCGACTCGACTCCAATTCCTTCAGTTTCCCCTCCGCTTCTTTCAACTCTTTGGTAATAATCGCCTTCCGAAGTTCAATATAGCAGTCTGTTAGAGCAGAAACCGCTTCATTCGCACCCTCTGCGTTTACCCTACGGTCTAGGTAGACAGTCCCCAAATCAAACCAAACATTCAGCGCAACCCCGGTTTTACCAAACTCCTCAACGGTGGAGCGGATGGCAAATTCATTCGGGCTAATACTTCCAGTCAATTTTTCTGCATAAAACTCCCCACTTTTACCATCCTTTTTAAGCTTAGCACCAAAGCGGTCTTTTGCAAACCGCTTCCATTCGTCTACCACAAGACCAGTGGTAGTACCTTCTAGTTCCAATCGAAAACAAGGGCGGGTCCCAAACGACATGGAGCGGTCCACCTCTTTTACCAGAGGACGTTGGCTATATCCGAGGAACCCAAAGCAGGTTAAAAGCAGGAACAAGAGTGTTTTTTTAATCAACATAGCAAGGATTGGTTTTGATTTAGATCGTTCAATTGGAGATTTTTAAAATTCGTTTTAAAAATCGAACAAAGTTGACGTAACTCTTGCGTTCTTTGTGCTTCCAAATCAACGTTTTTTTATTTTTCTAATAAATAATTACCAGCCATGGCTAAAATTCTGATTGTGGACGACGAACTCCCCATTCGACGGACTTTGAGGGATATTTTGGAATTTGAACAATACGATGTGGACGAAGCCACCGACGGCCTGGATTGTATCGCGAAGGTACAAAAAGAAAAGTACGATGTCGTCATAATGGATATCAAAATGCCAAAAATGGATGGTATTGAGGCACTTGAGCGCTTGCAAATCCTGGCTCCAGGGCTCCCCGTTGTGATGGTAAGTGGCCATGGAAACATCGAAACAGCCGTAGACGCCGTTAAAAAAGGAGCTTTTGACTACATCTCCAAACCACCTGATCTGAACCGGATGCTGATCACAATCCGTAATGCCATGGACAAATCAGAGCTGGTAACCACCACCCAAAAACTACAAAAACAAGTTCGAAGTGGCACAAAGGGAGTGAATATCATCGGTGAAAGCGCCCCCATCTTGACCATCAAAAAATTGCTGGACAAAATCGCGCCCACCGAAAGCCGGGTGCTGATTACCGGCCCTAATGGAAGCGGAAAAGAGCTGGTCGCCCGCTGGATCCACGAAAAAAGCAACCGATCCACTGGACCCATCGTTGAGGTAAACTGTGCAGCCATCCCTTCCGAACTTATAGAAAGTGAACTTTTTGGCCATAAAAAAGGTTCCTTTACGGGCGCTATTGCTGATAAAGCCGGAAAATTCGAACAAGCAGAGGGCGGCACCTTGTTTTTGGATGAAATTGGTGACATGAGCCTAGACGCCCAAGCAAAAGTGCTCCGCGCACTCCAGGAACGCAAAATCACCCGGGTAGGCGACGCAAAAGAAATTAAAGTCGATGTCCGTGTGCTCGCTGCCACCAATAAAGACCTTCGGGAGGAAATTGCAAATGGACGCTTCCGAGAAGACTTGTACCACCGCCTCGCGGTTATTGTGGTACAAGTGCCCTCCCTCAACGAACGAAAAGAGGACATCCCATTGCTGATTGAGCATTTCAACCGCCGAATTGCCGATGAATACGGACACGCTCCGAAAACCTTCACCCAAGAGGCGATCGAGGCCTTGCAAGCCCATGACTGGACCGGTAATATCCGTGAACTGGCCAATGTGGTGGAACGCCTCCTGATCCTCTGCGATCAGAAAGTAACAGGTGAAGAAGTGGTCCAATATGTTTACCCCAATAAGGCTTAACCAATTCTCGTAGTAGGAATGCGTGTAACTGTACCCCTGTGATGAATCGTCTATTTATATATACTGAACTTTTGTGGTGGGCCATCACAGCTGTTGTAATGGCAGCTATCCTCTGGCCCATTTATTACTCTGGGATCCAATGGCCCTTCCTAATCACCAATATCCTTTTTATAGTGCTTTTGATAACACTATCACGGCACATCTTTCTGCTTCAATACAGTCTGATCGGAAAAAATCAGCTGTTTAAGGCTATTGTGTTTATTGCACTTTTCCCCATCACCTTTGCGCTCATTTCAGAGTTGAATAAATTCCTGATCTTCGCAGATGAACAACGGATGGAAATCCTCACCCACATGCTGCCCTACGAACAGCAGCGCCCACTGGAAACATATATTTGGAGGCAAATGGTATTTTTCGGGATAGGATCCATCATCGCAGCCCCAGTGCTCGCTGGACGGCTGTTCATGTCCGTCTGGAAACAATACAACAACCGAAAAGACGAACTTTAATCAGAGCCCATGGCGCTCGCTTTTATTTCCAGGCTCCTCCCGCCAGACGCCCCTTTCCGCCTACTGCTGGAATCGAATGGTTGGTCTGTCCAAGGCACCCCTCTTGTACTGCTGGAACCCCTCCGAGTAGAACAGGTTCCTTCGGCAGACTGGTGGTTTTTTTCTAGCAAAAATGCGGTTAACTTCCTACTACCTCAACACCCTGTCCCCCCGGGTGTTCGGTTAGCAGCCCTAGGGCCCGGTACTGCCAAGGCCATTGAACAGCACACAGGCAAACGACCCGATTTTGTAGGAAATGGAGAACCAATCAGTACCGCTGAGCAGTTCGTAGCCCTCGCAAAAGGGGAGAGAAGCTTGTTTCCTGGAGCTGTTCACTCCCTGCAAAGTGTGCTGTTGTTAGTAAAAGACCGGTTAGAAGCCCAACACCTCAGTGTATATCGAAACACTGCACTTCCCAATCCTCCTAACCTGCGCTCAGCCCAGGCACTGGTCTTCACCAGCCCGCTCAACGCCCAGGCATATTGTAGTCGATACCCCATTTCACCAGAGCAGCTCCTCGTCGCCATTGGTAACTCCACCGCTCAAATGCTTCTTCGATTAGGCTACGAAAAAGTCAAAATCGCCTCTGAGCCCAATGAAATAGCCCTGGCTGAAGCAGTTTTAGAAGGGTTGACCAATTAATCTCATAGCCTCTATCCATTTCGTAATGCGCGCAATTTTACTTCGAAAATGGGGCAACGCCGATCAACTCACCCTGGCCGAAATCCCTATCCCCTCACCAAAACCGAATCAGTTATTAGTAAAAATCCACTGCGCCGCGCTCAATCCTGTCGATTATAAAATAAGAAATGGCCGTTTTAAATGGTTCATTCGGAAGCCCTTCCCACTCGTCCTCGGACTGGAAGCATCCGGAACCCTGGTGGAGGCACCACAAAAACGGGTTTATGTCTATACAAGCCGGTCTTTTCAGATGGGCTGCTACGCAGAATATGCGGCAGTAGATCAAGATCGCATTTTCGAACTCCCGGAAGGAATCGATTTTCAAGCTGGCGCAGCCCTAGCCGTCGCACCCGTCACCGCGCTGCAAGCCTTGCGCGACCATGGACAAGTACGGGCTGGAAGCACGGTGCTGATTAACGGCGCTAGTGGAAGCGTCGGCCAATGCGCCCTACAAATTGCCCTGAAAATGGGAGCTAACGTTACAGGCGTCAGCCGAAAAACAAACCATGAACGACTACTTAAATTGGGTGCACACAGAGTCATTGATTATCAAACAACCGACTTTACCCTCGAAGAGCATCGGTATGACCTTATCCTGGATTGTGTTAGTAGCAGGCGATTCTCCGAATGTCAAAAAGTACTTCAACCCAATGGCCGGTACGTCAACCTAATGCTTCGCCCCCTCGACCTACTCTACCAGAAACTCCATAATTTATTTTCAAGGCAAAAGTTTATCACATTTGTGATGGATTACCAACCCGCTGACCTCGAGTGGATTTGCCAACAACTTAAAAATGGCAACCTACAGCTTCCAGTAGAACACTTATTCCCCCTCGAAAAAATAAAGGAGGCGCATCAAAAACTAGAGTCTGGACGCTCCACAGGGAAAATTTTACTACAGCTTCCCTGAAAAACGCCTTCTCCTACCTATCTTTGTTCAAAATCAGCATTAAGTACTACTTCCATCCTCTTCACCTTCATTTAGCAGCATCCGGTTCAAAAAATGACTTCTATGTTGAAATTAACCCCCGTACTACTCATCGCGTTGATAGCAACCTTCTGTAGCCGAGAAAAAGGTAGCCTCACCGGCAATGCCCATCCAGACTATAAAAAATACTGCGCAAGCTGCCACGGCCAACAAGCGGAAAGCTTCGTTCAACGGACTTGGAAACACGGTAACTCCCGACTAGATATCATCCGCGCGATTAAAGAAGGATATGCAGCTGAGGGCATGCCCGGATTCAAAGCCAGCCTCAAAGAAGCCCAAATATTCGGAATTGCTGACTACATCGTGCAAACGATGGAGCAACAAAAGGATAAAAAAATTATCACCGAAACCCTCCAGTCCGCTGCCTTCCAATCGGCAGGCATGAACCTCCGACTGGATACGGTTGCCTCCGGACTCGAAAGCCCCTGGGGCATGACATTTCTGCCAACAGGTGAACTTTTGTTCACCGAAAAGGCCGGAACCCTCTGGAAACTTGGCCAAAATGGAAAAAAAATCGAAATCAAAGGCGTACCGAAGGTTTCCTCCGATGGGCAGGGAGGCCTATT
>CANHDG010000204.1 GCA_947459365.1 Saprospirales bacterium | reverse complement strand
GTACCCCGAGTGGGTGATGTGAGTAGTCGGTGGGTTAACTTCCTTACCGTGCTATTTATATTTCTTCTCCCCTCTTGAACATTGGATTTTCGCGTAAAATTGCAATGAAAGTACTTCATGTGTTGCTATGCTCTTGAAAAAATTCTGTTTAAATTTTTGAAATTTTGTTGGTCTATTTTTTAGGCAAGAACCTCATTGTCTGATAGAGAACTGTTTCGGCTTTGAAAAAAATCAAGAAAAAGGTAAAATAAACAAAGATTTCCGCGAAATAAACCTTATATTTTTGCACTACAGGCATGGTCAACTTCATTCGCTTGGATTTACATATGGTTTATTTGATTCGGGGGAGGATTCTTAGAACCCTTATATTCTTTTTTTTATTTTTTGTGTACGCGGAGGCACAAGAGATGGTTCGCTTGACTACCGAGCAGGGACTTTCGCAGGGTTTTGTTACCTGCTTGACTCAGGACAAGACGGGGTATATTTGGGTTGGAACAATGAACGGCTTGAATCGCTTTGATGGTTACAGTTTTAAGGTGTACAATCATGTTGAAAATAACCCCCAATCCCTTTATTCGGATGCTATTCAATCCCTAACAGTTGATGAAAGAGGTGTTCTTTGGGTCCTTAGTAGTGCAGGTATTCAAGTTTATGATCAGGAACTAGATGCGTTTAAGGGATTTGAAGAACTTTCCAAATTTGAGAAGCGCAAATTTGAATCAACCAGCCTGATTAGAGATAATCAATTGATTTTTGTGGTGGAAGAAAAGGTCTGGACCTACGCCATTAATCATGACGATAGGGGTACCGTTTCACTTAAATTTATTTCAGTAGTGCCTTGCGATATAGGAAAAATGGGGGGGGCTATTTATTCATTGAAAATTCGAAATGCGTCAATTTGGTTAGGGGCAAAATCGGGTATTTATTCGCTGAGTCCATCCGGCCACCTCGAGCGGATTTTTCCTGAAATAAAAGAAGCTGTTTATGAAATTTGGCAAGATGAAATTCATAGACAACTGCTTATTCAGACGACTGAAGGTGTTTATCTGCAGGATGAGGGTGGCAACTTACAGCTTTTTAAAGGCATTGGGGGAAATTATGGGACGGGACTGTCTGGAAAAAAGCTGGGAGATCATTATTTGTTGTTTGGAGGGAATCAACTTTGGCGCTGGACGGGGCGCAGTTTGGAAAAAACCGAGGTACAGTTTGATGTGAATATAACTGCCGCTTTTGTGGATCGGAAAGAAAATATTTGGTTGGGATTAGATGCGGTAGGGCTTGTTTGTATTCAAAATAAAAAAAAGGCAATAACCAATATAATGGCTGTTGGGAAGCCAGCCTTTAACCGGACGATAGAGGATCAAAAGGGCGGAATTTGGGTGTTCAACAAATTGAAAAAAAGTGAAAATGCAGTGGATTTTGGCTATTATACCAATTACAAGCGTCATAATAACGTTGGATTGAGATCTCAGGAACGACTGAATGGTTATCAAATGGATATGGACGAAAGCGGGGTGAAATGGTTAATTGATGAGCATCAACACTTGATCAAAATCAACCCCAAGGGGGAGAAGTCCCGTTTTTTAATCACTAATATTCAAAGGTTCAATATTCTTTTTGGAGTCACTTGCCTTAGTGATCGTAGGTTACTGCTTTTATCAAATAATTGTCGGGAGGCTTGTTTTATCGATAAGGATGGACGCTCTATCCTAGTCAACAACCTAGATCAGTTTTCAGGAGGGAATCTGGGGGGCTTTTCCTCTTTAAATAAACCGAGTGAGGTGTCACCTTGGGTATGGATTGCGAGCCCTAGTGATGTCTTTGGTATAAAACCTGACTGGGAGACGATGCAAGTTTCGTTTCGGAAGCTAGATCCCAAAAAACTTCCTATCAAGATACAACAGCATCAACGCATTATTTTTGCGATTCCTGACAATTTTGATGCGGATGTGGTTTGGATTGGTACGTGGGAGGGCCTGTTTAAATGGAACCTGACTACTGACCTATTGCAGGAGGTAAGTTCTAATAATGGGCCAATACGAAGTCCGGTTTTTACCATGGCTCAGTCCGACACTAATATACTTTGGATTGGACTTCGAGATGGTTTGCTTCGTTTAAATGCTGCTTCCGGGGAAAGTAGGTTGTTTACCACATCAGACGGGCTACCCGCTACGGAGTTTAACAGAAATACGACCACGGTAGGGGAGGATGGTAAAATTATAATGGGGACAGTCAATGGGTATATTTCGTTTTATCCAGACGAATTGAGTGGGAGAGAGGTGCCAGAGCAAATGGTCATAACCAGTGTATGGCAAGGTACTAATTCACTGGCCATTCATCAATCTGGCTCAATAGCCTCCATTACTGAACTCCCTTTTGAAGAAAGCAATTTGATGGTTCACTTTAGCATGTTGGATTATTCTAATATGCAGGCTCCACAGTATCGCTTTCGGTATGGTGATTCGGACGGTGATTGGTATTACAATGGATTGAAAAATACGGTTTCCTTAGCGGGCCTATCCCCAGGGAGGTATGTGTTTGAGGTTCAGGGCTCTTTGGATGGCAGTTTGTGGAGCCAGCCTGTCTTTTTAGTTTTTGTTGTAGGAAAACCTTGGTGGGCAGAATGGTGGGTATTGACCTTGTTTGCCTTAGGTATGCTGTCTGTTGGTTATATAATTATCCGAAACCGTCGGCAGCTCCTAAAAGAGAAGTACCGAAATGAACTGCTGCAAAGGGAGTCACAACATGAAGCAGAAATTATCGCCGCAAAAGAACGGATCCTAACCAACGTAGCACATGATTTGCGAACACCCATCACATTGATTACGGGGATGGCCAATAGGTTGCCGGAAAAGGCCGACGACAAGATAAAGCGATCTGTTGAGACCATCCGCAAGCAAAGTAGTGATTTGTTGTCCATGGTTAACCAAATCTTGGATCTGGGTAGGATTCGCGAGTTTGGGACCCTTCCTTTAAAGCCTAGGGTGATCGACCTTGACCAGTTTTTAAAAAACCTTGTAGCCGACTATTCCTATCAGGCGGAATTGAAATTGATTCAGCTTGACTGTGTGGTGAAAGGTGCTCTTCCCAAAATATATTTAGATGAAAATGGGCTTCGGGCGATCATCGGGAACTTACTTTCGAATGCCTTGAAAATTACGCCCTCCAAGGGAAAGGTCGTTGTTCAAGCCACTGTTTCTGGCCCCAGCCTCCTCCTAAGTGTTCAGGACACAGGCCCTGGGGTTTTGCCCGAGGAAATAGACCGAATTTTTGATCGTTATTACCAATCGGATTCGCAGTCAAAGATCGGGGGGGTTGGGATTGGTCTGGCGTATGCATCAGAAATGGCTGAGTTGATGGGGGGGAGCTTGAGGTGTGAGAAGAATGTTGCCAGTACCAGAGGTATAGGAGCGCTTTTTGTAGTTGAATTTCTGCTGGACAAAATAGCTGTCGACCCGCAAGAGGTCCAAAAGGAGGCTTTAGTGGGTTCTGAAAAAGATAGTGCTGAGGGTAGGCTCGCCGCTTCTGCTCGTTCCACGATCTTGCTGGTGGAAGACAATCCAGAAATGGCATCTTATATTCGTGAATTTCTAGAACCAACATTTGATGTGGTTGTGGCACAGGATGGGACAAAAGGATTGGACTGCGCTACCGCAATTATTCCAGATGTTATTATTTCAGATGTCATGATGCCCGGGATGTCAGGATTAGAATTATGTCAATCCTTAAAAGCAGATCTTCGTACCAGCCATATCCCGTTGATTATGTTGACCGCGAAGGTTGGGGAGCAGGCCTTAAAGGATGGTCTGATCTGCGGTGCAAGTGTTTACCTGACCAAGCCATTTGAAAGTGCTACCCTGCTGCAGTACATTGCTAATTGTCTTCATTTAAAGGAGCAAACTCGCCGCTATTTTGAGCGAAGATGGGCAACTTCCGAGGAAGGAATACAAATAAAATCGCAAGAGGGTGAAAGAGCAAACGTGGTTGTGGCACAAGAAGACGGCTTTATCAACAGAATAAATTCGATATTGGAACAGCGGTATTCCGATGATCAATACACCGTAGAGCAATTGGCTTCCGAATTAAACCTGACCCCTGGCCAACTTCGGAGGAAGGTGGCAGCCCTGGGTGGGGGTTCTGTAGTGAACTTGATTAGGGCCTACCGGTTAGAAAAAAGTAAAGCTCTTTTACGCTCTAAGAAATATTCGTCTATCGCTGAGATTGCATTCGCTTGTGGATTTGGAGACCCCAACTACTTTTCTTCCATATTTAGTAAAACCTATGGAATTAGCCCTACCAACTACCGAAAAAATACGTAAATAGACAAAAATTCAAGAAGAACGATTTTTTTTTCAAGAGTCAAAAGGGGGGTGAGCAGGACTTTTGCATCGTCAATCACCAATAACCTACTTATCGCAGATGAGTATGATTTTCTGATTGGCCGGTCTGCAAAGGCTGATCTATTTTACTCAACTTTTTGTATCATGAAAAAAATGGCAACCCATTGGAGGAGGCGTTTCACGTACGCTTTTGGAATTTTCGCCTACCTCTCATCGTTGGGATTCCTGATGCTGCTATCAGGCCCTATGATGGCCCAGTACAGCCCTGCACAAGAAAGGGTACAGGCACAGCTCAACGATTTGACCCATTCTACATTTATTAAGAATGATGGGCAAATCAAAGACCTGGATGGAAACCTATTGTCTAACGTTCTGTATTTGCTGAACGCTAGTGGCATGAAGGTTCAGCTAAGGCCTGATGGTTTTAGTTATGACACCTATGTAAAGGTTCGGAAAACCTCTGAAGCATCTAACCCTAAACGGGCTCCTGAAAAGGGTGGGCTTGAGGAAACTCGGTACCACAGGGTGGATGTTACCTTTCAAGGTTCAAACCCTCACCCACGGGTGGATGCTTTTGAGCCGGTGGAGGAGCGTGTGAGTTATTTTTCCGGCACTGATCAATTGGAGGTCCGGCAATATCGACGTATTGTGTACCGGGAGGTATATCCCGGAATTGATGTGGAATTTGTAGCCAGCGGGAACGATCAGCTCCCGATTGAGTATAACTTTATTGTGAAGCCGGGCGCCAACCCATCGTTGATTGCCTTGGATTATCAGGGTGCCAACGCCGTAGAATTAAAGGACGGCAGGGTTAATCTGACCTTGGCACACGGTATATTGGAGGAAAATATTCCTGCTTCCTGGCTGGATGATCATGCAGAAAACGTGGCGGTCTCCTACATATCTAAAGGTGGAACGACCATTGGATTT
>CANHDG010000203.1 GCA_947459365.1 Saprospirales bacterium | reverse complement strand
TGTATGCCTGTCCGCTAAGGCCCAAATTGAAAGCGACTTTCTGAGCTTGGAATGGACGGATCCCGATAAGTGGATCAATAAATTCTTGGAAAACCCGATCTGGTGTTTCTTCGGCCACTTTTTCAATATCCATTCCACCATCGGGGGAATAAATAATGACATTAGAGCCAGAACCTCGGTCGGTCAGGATACTGATATAAAACTCTTTGGGTTCGCTTGCGCCTGGGTAGAATACGTCTTGGGTTACCAGAACTTTCCGAACCAGCTTGCCTTCCGGGGGAGTTTGTGGAGTTACCAACATCATTCCCAGGATTTGACCTGCAATTTCACCAGCCTGTTCAGGGCTTTTAGCCAACTTGACGCCACCGCCCTTTCCTCGGCCACCGGCATGGACCTGGGCTTTCACTACACACCAATCGGAGTTGTAGAGTTCTTTTAATTTTTTGGCAGCCTCTGTTGCCTCCTGAGCAGTGTGGGCCAGGATCCCTTCCTGGATCTTAACGCCGTAAGATTTCAGCAATTCTTTACCCTGGTATTCGTGTAAATTCATGGAAAAAACAAATTCGGTTTGTATTTCTTTAAAGACGCTCAAAAGTACGACGAGCGGGGCGGAAAAAAGAAAAGAAAGGGAAGCATAATTTTATTCTGTCTGTTTATCCCCCTACTATCGTAGTTTTGCAGCACAGAACTACCTTTACGCATGGCAAAAACACCTTCAGTATCTCGTTCATCCTCCACTGACGCGCCTGTTAGCGGGTGGTCATTAAACAACACCTACCTGCCCTATTTGGTTTTGGGCTTGGCAGCAATAGCAGCTTATGGACTTTCTTTATCCAATAATTTCGTGTTTTTTGACGATGACAAAGCGATTTTATACAACCCAGTACTGAAGGAGCCTTCGTTGCGCGCTTTTTTCTCAGGCCAAAACCTGGGAATGTTCGCTCCCCTCACCTGGATAGCCTATTGGTTGGGTAGTCAGGTGGGAGGACTTTCTGATCCGTATGGATACCATTTATTGTCCTTGGTCTTTCATACCTTAAGTGGGATGTTGGTTTTTGCGTTTTTGCAGTCTTTGTTGTCCAGAACCTGGATTTCCTTTTTTACCGCTCTGCTATTTGTTGTTCACCCTATTCAGGTGGAGGCGGTTAGTTGGGCGGCTGCGCAAAGTACCGTATTATATGGTATGTTTTACCTGGCTGGTCTCTTTACCTACGTGCAGTTTGCACAATCGGGTCGAAAAAGCTGGTTGGGATGGACCTTGTTTTTTTTCCTTCTTAGTTTACTATCCAAATCGGCCGCTGTTACCTTTCCCTTGATGTTGGTAGCCCTTGATATATTTTTTTTCCGTGTAAAAAAAGGAATAACCTGGCTTCAAAAAGCGCCCTTTTTTATTGGATCCATTCTGTTTGGATGGTACACTTTTCAGACAAGGGCAGCAGAGGGACACGATATTGCCCTTCAATCCCAGGTATTTTCGGCTTTGGACCGGTTATGGATGGTCAGCGAGACCCTTCTTTTTTATCCATTTAAGATATTAGCTCCTTTTGGATTTAGCATCGACTATCCTTTTGTAAAAACCGCTGGGAGCTGGCCCTGGTACACCTATGCTGCCCCACTGGTCGTAGCAGGAATTGCTTTTTTTGCCTGGAAAAAAACGACTCAACTGCCCGAGGTTCGATGGGGGTTGGCTTTGTACCTGCTTCCCTTATTGGTTATGCTGCCATTTCAAACCGTTGGCACCTTTGAAATGCGGTTTGACCGGTATGCCTACCTTTCCTCCATCGGTATCTTTTTATTAATCGGACTTTTACTGGAAAATACTGTACCGGTGGTACGTCGGAGTAGTGCCTTCTTATTGGCAACCAGTCTGCTACTGCTCACCATTGAACAGACCAACGTTTGGAAAAATGGCACGACATTGTTTAAAAATTGCGTTAAACATACACCAGAATCCTCTATTTGCCTTTGCAACCTTGGCTACAACGAACTCATTAGCAACGATTTCAACGGTTCGGTAGAGCATTACAGCAAAGCAATATCCTTAGATCCAACCACCCTGGAAGCATATAATGGCCGTGGTCAGGCTTACCTGCAATTAAAGAATTACCAAGCGGCTCTTCCAGATTTTTCAAAAGCCATCGACATGGGTCTTTCCTCTCCAAAACTATTCTTCAACCGAGGGAAAGCACTTGTAATGACGGGGAAAGCGGTGGAAGCGATACCCGATTTCAGCAAAAGCCTTCAGTTAGAACCCAATAACCCAGAAGCCTACTACTTGAGAGGGTTTGCCAACGAAAAAGCAGAGCAACTGGAGGCGGCTATTGCGGACTACAGTGCCTGCATCCGACAGAACCCTAATAGCTTGGAAGCTCTGGTCAACCGTGGTCTGTTGTACTACCGCCAGCTGCAATATGATGCCGCGATTCAAGACTATACGGCAGCTCTTGCGATCAATCCCAACCTGGCGATGGCACTCAACAACCGGGCGAATGCCTACTTAAGCCTTGGAGACAAGCAAAAAGCCTTGGCAGATGTGGAGAAAGCCTTACAAGTCAACCCTGAATATCAACGAGCACAGGAGACAAAGAATAGAATTCTAGGAAATTAAAAAAAAGCCCCAGAGCATCAGTAGCGAGCTCTGGGGCTTTTTTTATGCCGATTTTTTAGACTTTCTCCAAAAAACGGCATATACACCCATTCCCAAGACCAACAACCCAACTCCCGGAAGTGCTTGAGCAGGCTTTTCCAGTAACACATGCACGCTAAACACCAAGGAAATAAGTATAAATACCAATGGAACTACCGGATACCCCCAGGCTTTAATCGTTCGCACTGCTTCTGGCCGTTTTTTACGAAAAACAAACAAAGCAATCCCTGCAAACGCCATGAAAACAATATCCATGAACGTTACAAAGGTTATTATCTGGTCAAACACCCCTCGAAAAAACAATACCACCAATAATGCCCAAAGGACCTGCACCCCCATCGCAACCACCGGGGTGCGCCATCGAGGATGCACATACGAAAGTTGCTTGAAGAACAAACCATCTTGGGCCATCGCAAAGTACACCCGAGGGGCTGACATGGTATAGATGCTAATGGTGCCAAAAATCGAAATGGCGATAGCGATGGAAACCGCTGGTGCCCCCCAACTCCCTAACACGGCCATTGCATCAGCCGCCACCCTAGGAGAACGGGCAATAGCTTCTGTCGGCAATAACATCAAATAGGCAACATTGACTAATAGATAGACGATGGTCACCAATAACACCCCTAGAAACATGGCGCGAGGGACCGTTTTTTGAGGCTGTATGGTTTCTCCCGCTAAATAGGACGCATGGTGCCAGCCTCCCATGGAAAATAACACACCTACCAAGGCGGTTAGGATTCCACCTAACCAAGTAGAGGGAGCGGTGGAGGGCGCTTCTACCGAAAAAGCGTGCACGGAAGGGTTGTAAAACCAAAAACCAGCGACAATCAAGCCACCGATGGCTACTAATTTTAATCCAGTAAATACATTCGACAAACGCTGACTCATTTCTACCCCTAAAACATTCAAAGCGGTCAACCCCAACATCGTCCCTGCAGCAAGCCCCATCTTCTGTCCTTCTCCCATTCCAGGAATAAAAATGGTCATATACTCCGCAAAAGCCACACAAAGCCCCGCCAATGCACCGGTATTGATCACCAATAAGGTTACCCACCCATACAAAAAACCAACCCAATCTCCGTATGCTTCCTTCAAATACACGTAAACCCCACCCGATCTCGGAAATAAACCACCCAGTTCACTGAAGGTAAGGGCGCCCGTTAGCGCAACAATGCCCCCCAACAACCACACTGCCAGAATCAAAGAGGTATCTGTCACCTCAGCCGCTATCTGCGCTGGGGTGACAAAAATTCCGGAACCAATACAAGCACCTACCGCCATAAGGGTAAGGCCCGTAAGACTAATTTTTTGCTTTAATTGCGTCATAAGGCAGCTCCAGCGGAATAAGCCGGATGCCCAAAGGTAACGTGGACAATTGCATTTGGCGAAAGATACCCGATATAAAATCAACTGGCACCCAGCCCAAAAAGGAAAGGAGGACCAGTTCCGTTGAACCGATCCTCCCCTCTAACTTGTATGTTGCTTTTTTTATGCCATTATGGCTCGTTGAATTCAATCGGTGCCGCTGTTTCTACCGGCGCTGGAGTGGGCTCTACAGAAGTGGAATAGTATAAAAAGCCGCCCAACATGAGGTGAAAGGCAAGAATTAGCCAAATCATAGGCCTCGCAGCGCTGCGGGGATTCTTGGATGTGAGTTGTTGCATGAGTTATAAATCGGTTGATGACGGGTAATTGAAGAGAATCCCTCTTACTACCTAATTAAATAAAAACAAGGAACGTCAAAAACCGGGCCAAATAATATATTGAGCTCATCACATTTAAAGTGCATTAACAAAATAAAACACTTATCTCTAAGCAAGCGCCCATCCATCAAGGTTCCTTCAGTGGTTTTTTTAGCGCCTTGCTCTGTTGGCTAGGTAAAGGTGGAGAGGGAACTTCCCGTTCTACCAAGAGGGCTAATAGTAGCACTAAATGGAACAATAGGGCCAGAAAAAAAGCCCATGGACGACGAGCGGGCTCTTTTCGATCGGAGTAGTACTGCATGACATGGGTTGTTTTGGTTGAAAAAAAACAGGCTCTCAGGCCCTTCAATTTAAAGTAAAGGCTAAGCTGAACCTTCCTCCACTAAACGACCCAAATCCGACCTTTGGTGTTCCCCTGTCTAGTCTTTTTTATTCGCTTTTAGAAAAACGGAATTTAGCGTCCACCAATGGAGGTTTCAAGGAGATGAGTAATTTCAAAAAATGGACTACCAGTAGCAATCGCTTCTAACCTCGGTTTCTCCTTCACTCTTATCTCTCTCAAAAATCTTTGTAAAAATCCGCTACCAGATGCCGGTAATCCTTAGAATAGTGAGTACCTTCTTGGTAAATATACAATTCCGACTGCTGGTACCGTCCCGCTGATCGCTCGAATTCTAGCAATAAGCGTTCGGCGGGTTTACCTGGTCTGGGATAAACTGTTACCTTTTTACTTAGGTAGAGGCCCTGGGTAGCAGCCGTCTGATAAAACAAGCGGCCTTCATTAACTGGCAAAATCAAGCAAAATCTCCCATTTGGATGAAGGTGATGGAGCACAGCCTGGATCAGCTCTGTCTGGCTTAAGGTTACCGCCGCCCTTGCATGACGACGGTCCGGATCCGGAGCAATCGTTTTTTCCAGAAAAAAAGGAGGATTACTAATGATGAGGTCA
>CANHDG010000202.1 GCA_947459365.1 Saprospirales bacterium | reverse complement strand
GCTAAAGCAATAAACCATTTATCAATCATAAAGAAAAGGGGGTAGAAGGATTCAGAAACCTCTTACCCCTTTTTTTATTAAAAAACCTACATTGTATATCTACTACCAGGTAATCACCCTAACCGTAAACCAAGAGGGACGAAAGCCCGCACCATAATCTTTAAACCTTCCTGATACCGATATAGGCACTCCTTTTATTTAAAAAAAGATTTTACCCACTTAAAAAAACAAAATTTAAGATATCATCCAATTAAAGTATGGAGGATTAAGTAATTGATATTATTTTTGATTTCCTAAAATAGTTATTCCATGAAGTCACTCCTTTTTCTCGTTTTTTTGGCTGGTTCTATGATCGCAAATGCCCAATTCCCTTCCACCAGTACCTTACTTGCTGATGTAAAAAAACAAAGCCCTGCTGAATTTGAAACTATCAGCTTAGTGGGCACCTGGAATCTTTTTCATGACAAAGCACCTACCTGGCAAGCGCCAGATGCCTGTCGCCATCAAGTGGATATAGTGGGCAAGAAAAAAGCCGATGGTTCGTATTGGACCTACTCCGCGCTGGCGATTTATTCCAAAGCCGGTAGCGCTTACTCCTTCAATCGACTCTTTTTATTGGAGGATGCCACCCGCCTCCATGGCATCGACCTCCCGGATAACGCCTATTTCAAACAGCTGTTTTTGGATAAATTGGAATCCAAAGACCCTATGCTGCTTACCATGAACTACGAACTAAAAAACGCTACCGCCTTCTATTCCTTCGAGATCAAAAACAACCCAAAGCTAACGGGTAGCGGAACCAACTTAATCGCTTTATATACAGTAGAGGTAACCCTTGACCTACCTAATGGCAGTCGATTAGAGCGAAAAACCGTCCCAATCGAGGTAAAAGCAGCAAAAAATGGAAAAGACTTCAGCTTCCAGCATGCTCTGAAAAAGTCAGACGGAACCCTGATAGAGTCTAAGGATCTGGGATCCTCGGAATCAGCAGAACAGCTGCCAAAGTATGGTTTTAACCCCGGCAACCTGGCTGCCTTTACCCGCACAGAGCAATCCTATGCAGCACCTGCAGGAAGCAACGGAGAGGGTATGCCAACAGATACGGAACTGATTCAACTCATGGAAAAAACCTTCTTGACTAGCAAGGAAAATTTTTCCATTTTATTCGGGCCCAACGGTGCATCCATCATGACCGCTGTTAAATTTCTGAAAAAAGAAACCAAGAACGTAGCTTCTGGCCAGCTAACCGCGGTTTTTACGGTAGAATACGAATTTTTTAATGAAAAAATTCAAGAACAAAGCTTTAAAGTCATCACCGCCCAACGAGCATTGGAAACACAGTTTGTACTAGAAAACGGCATCTGGTACGTGGATCAGAGTACTTATTTGAACGAAGCAGTTTACACCAAAACGGAACCAATCGCATGGTCCTATCGGAATAGTTACAAGGAAAAAACACTTGAAAAAACGCTTACCTCCAATTAACTCTTGTTGTGACAGGCTTTTAATGCGCTCCATTGTTGTGCCAAAAATCGAGGCGGAGCCGGTTAGGATATATGCCCAAGTACACCTTAACCTGCTCCTTACTCTTTTAAGAGTTTCACAATTTAGTTTCGATCAAACTCCCAATACATACCGATCAAGAAGAAGTTTTTACCGGTTTCGTCGTTAATACGGTAATCAAACTGGTACAAATAACCAGTTTGCAAGCCTACCTGCTTGGTCCATTTGTACTGAAGCGCCAACAGCAATCGGTTCCGCTCGAAGTAAGGCTCACGGTTAGTAAAAAACAGCTCATTGCTAAAGCTCAACTGCCAAGGGGAACCGCTTGCTTTTCGCCCCCCCAAGGGCACTGCTGCTCCCAGTCGGTAGCGAAATCGGTTCCGATAGCCAAAACTGGTAAATCGAAGCTCGGAGCGGTAGCGTTGTTCTACTTTTAGCAAACCTATCCGTTGATGGAGAACTACCTGAGGCCAAATACGGAACTCATCATTGTTTTTGGGCAACACAAAGTCGCCTCCTTCTTTATAGGTCTGATAACTACCTGCCCCTAAAGAAAGAGCAACCTGGGGATGGACCCTGTAGTTGAACCCACCCTTGAACTCGTAATAGTGGAAATGGTCGTACCATTTCAACGAGCGCAACTGAGTTTCACCAAACAAGCTCCAGCGGCTATTCAGCGTATATTTTAAGTTCAACAAATTCCAGCTACCCAGCTGCTCCGTCTGGGCATTCGCCGCCAAAGGAAGCACCCACACCAAAAGCAGTATTTTAATGCGCATCCTTCCGGATTGTTCTCATTTGAATAATATCCACCAAGAACGCAAAGGCCATTGAGAAATAAATATAACCCTTTGGAATTTCAAAATGCAAACCTTCTGCCAACAGTGCCACACCAATCATCATCAAAAAACAAAGCGCAAGAATCTTAAAAGAGGGGTGTTTTTTGATAAAATCACTGATTGGCCGGGAAGCAACCAGCATAATTAGAACCGTCACAATAACTGCAGTGTACATAACCCATAGCTCTTGTACCATACCTACCGCAGTTATAATGGAATCGACCGAAAATACCAGATCCAATAAAATGACCTCCGACAAAAGCCGCCCAAAGCTGTTCGATCCAGCTTGGGTGCCAGCAAAATCGCCTTGTGCAACCTCGGTTTTATGGTAAATCTCTTTCGTGCTCTTGTAGAGGAGAAACAAGCCGCCCAGGATCAGGATAATGCCTTTCCCCGAGATATCCGTTTCAAGTACCCGAAACAGCGTTTTATCCAGCTGTAAAATCCAGGAAATAAAGGCTAACAACACCAACCGCATCACCATCGCAAGGCCTATCCCCCAAAAGCGAAGGGTGCCACGCTGATGATCTGGCAACTTATCTGCAAGAATGGAAATGAAAATAATATTATCAATCCCAAGAATTACCTCCAGGGCAATCAAAGAAACTAAGGGTATAAGGACTTCTGTCATGTTAAATTGGATTGGTTATGGTAATAGTCTTACTATCTCAATTGGAGGGGCAAGTCTAAGAATGCGGATGTATTTTCTCCAAGGCCCTCCCTCTATACTGATCAAAAACCTGTCCATTTTCGAATACCAGGTTACCGTTTACAAAAGTATGGGTAACGCGGGACTTAAACGTAGTTCCTTCCAGAGGGGACCAGCCACATTTATAGAGGATATTTTCCTTTTGAACGGTCCAAGGGGCATCCAGGTCAACAATCACCAGGTCAGCGTAGTACCCCTCTTTAACCAAGCCACGATCTGCGATCTGGTACAGGACGCTGGGATTATAGCACATCTTTTCTACGATTTTTTCTAAACCAATTCGGCCCTGATGGTGCAGTTCCAGCAAAACGGAAAGGGAGTGCTGAATCATTGGAGCGCCTGAAAGGGATCGGAAATAGGGCCGCTGCTTTTCTTCCAATGTATGCGGGGCATGGTCAGTGGTAATCAGATCTATGCGGTCATCAAGTAATGCCTCGAGTAAACCTTGCCGATCTCGCTCCGTTTTAATCGCAGGATTCCACTTGATCAAATTCCCTAATCGTTCATAATCGGCGTCTGAAAACCAAAGATGGTGTACCGAAACCTCCGTGGTAATCCGTTTCTGAGAAAGCGGAAGATCGTTTCGAAAAAAAGCCGTTTCTGCCGCTGTACTCAAATGCAAAATGTGCAAGCGTGCCTGGTATTTTTCTGCAAGCGCAATGGCCTGCTGAGTAGCCCGTACACAGGCCTCCTCGCTGCGAATCATTGGATGGCATCTTGCGGGCACCTCCTCCCCATACTGTGACCGGTAAAACGCTTCCCGCTCCTCGATTATCTGCTCTTTCTCCGAATGAATGGCAATAAGCGCCGGACAATTCGAAAACAGCCTCTCCATAATGGCAGCATTGTCGGCCAACAGGTTTCCTTTCTGAGTAAAATAAAGCCCGTCATCTGTCACACCTAATAACCCGCAGGTGTCCAATCGAATTACCTCTTCCAGGTTCTCTGCATTCACCCCCAACAAAAAACCAAAATTAGCCAGCGACTTCTCGGCAGCAAGTCGATACTTTTCTTCTAACAATTCTATAGAAAGTACATTGGGTACCGTATTTGGCATATCAATAAAGGAGGTAACCCCCCCTGCCACCGCTGCCTTGCTCTCTGTGTTCAGGTCTCCTTTGTGGGTAAGACCAGGTTCGCGGAAGTGGACCTGGCCGTCAATAACACCCGGCAATAAGTATTTTCCAGTACCCTCAATGATTCGGGCCTCTGCATCCACCAAACCCTGGCCAATTTGAGCGATGCGATCCTGGTCAATCAACAAGTCAGCTACTTGCCGACGGTCTGGATGAATAATTTGAATATTCTTAATTATGGTTTTACCTGCCATTGCATTCGCTGATTGAAATCCAACCTGAGTTGTAGTTGAATAGAAGCCACAAAACTAATACTTTCACAAATAACAGCATTACTACAATTTAATTTTTTCCATTTGATCCCCTGGCAGGTGACTCGTAATCAACTAAGTGAGAAGCAAGTTAATGGGATGAAGCATCCTCTAAGAACCTGTATACGAGCCAATTACAGCCGCTGCGTTAAAAAGCTGTCCCCCTTACTCACTCTTTGTCGGAAGTGCAAGAATCTAGTTCGCCAAATGCCTCGATTACCCTAAAAACTGCCTCTTCGACCGAATAAAACGCGGAGTTTTTCCCGATAGTGTATCCTACCCCCGAGCCATTGGTGATAAAGACCAACCCAACCTTTCGCTCTGGATCATAATAAGCACTGCTGACCAAGCCATAAGCCTCGCCGGCATGCCCAATCATCCATCCACTACCTGGAAGCACCTGGTCTTTTCCGGGAGTGGAGCGGATGCGGTGGACGCCAAGTCCCCAACTTAGAAATAAGCCTTCCTGCGTGTTACCATTCTCTCCAGTGAAGCGCCACTGTTCGGATACCATTTGGTTCACACTGGCAGCCAGCAGCAGGCTAGAATCACCAGACTTGGAGGCAAACAAGCATTGAAAGAGCTTGGCTAAGTCAATGGCAGAAATACGCATTCCACCCTGTGGCCCCAACCGACCGGCATTGGTTCCAGGCACATAGGAAAGGAGGGTGGTATCCTTCTCAAGATTGCCTTTTAGATAATCAACTTGAGGCAACCACTCTAGTCCGTTTTTTCGGTAAAGAACCGCCAGGTTTTCTGGCTGGACCAATTCCTGAACAATAAAACTCGCCAGAATTTTTAGAGGCCCAAAAACAGAGCGTTGACAATACCGGTCAAACCGCTCCCCAGTAATTTTTTCAAGAATCGTTCCTAAAAGAACATAATT
>CANHDG010000201.1 GCA_947459365.1 Saprospirales bacterium | reverse complement strand
TTTGTCGTAGGCTTTGATGATTTCCTTGACGAGGCGGTGGCGCACTACATCTTCCGTCGTCAGCTGCATGATGGCAATTCCATCCACTCCCTCCAGGATATCCATTGCCTGGCGGAGACCGGACTTTTGCTGACTTGGAAGGTCAATCTGCGTCAGGTCGCCGGTGATAATACACTTAGCGGTAGGTCCCAATCGAGTCAGGAACATTTTTATTTGCAGGGGCGTCGCATTTTGGGCCTCATCGAGGATGATGTAGGCATTATCGAGCGTTCGACCCCGCATAAAAGCCATAGGGGCGATTTCGATGATGCGGTTGTCCATAAAAAACTGGAGTTTATCCATGGGCAGCATATCATCCAAGGCATCGTACAAAGGCCTTAGATAAGGATCTACCTTTTCCTTCAAGTCACCCGGCAAAAAACCCAGGTTTTCACCCGCTTCCACGGCAGGGCGCGTCAGGACAATTTTTTTCACCAATTTATTTTTCAGGGCACGGACGGCGATGGCCACAGCGGTATACGTTTTACCGGTCCCCGCTGGACCAATTGCAAACACGATGTCATTGGTTTCACAAGCATCGACCAGCTTCTTCTGGTTTCGGGTTTTAGCTTTGATAGGCCGTCCCTCTCTTCCATGAAGAATGGTATTGGAACCATGGTCATTGTAGGAGGAAAGCCGGATATCGAAGGGATTTTCTCCACTGAGCAGGTCCTCCACGGTGTGTACCGGCAGTTCCTGGTGTTCGCGAAGGTAACGGACCATCATTTCAAACTTGGCCTTCACCTCCTGGGTATCCTTTTTTTCTCCGGAAATTTTTAGGCTATTTCCCCGGGAGGTGATGGTCGCATCCGGATACGCTTTTCTCAATAAGTTTAGTTTCAGGTTGTTTTCGCCATAAAGGGCGACCGGATCAACTCCTTCAACTGTTAGAATTATTTCGCTCAAGTGGAGAGTATTGTTTTATCGAATGAAATTAAAAGGTGGTACAAGTATCTTTGCGTTGACAAAAGTACTTGAACTATTTTTGAACCTTGAAAAAAATTTAGGCATTCAAAGAGGATTGGTTTAGGTTTAAAAAAAAGGTGGCTTCCTCTCTTCACTTGCTTAGTCCATTTTGGGCGAATTAAGCCAATTGGAAGCCTTTTTTTCAATGGAGTGTGCCTTGCAAAAGCTATTTTCTGCAGGGTTCATCGCTTTAACAGTATCGACCTGATTTAAGTTTCCAAACCCCTTTAATTTCCCATATTATGCCTGTTTTAACCCTTCTTTCTGATTATGGTAACCGCGACTGGTACGCTGCTTCGTTAAAGGGGGCGATTTTAAAGGCGGTTCCAGAGCTGGTATTAGTTGACATCACTCATGAGGTTGCAGCCTTTGACATTGTGCAAGGAGCCTTTATTTCCCGAAATTGTTGGCAGGCGTTTCCGGAAGGCAGCATTCACCTTTTAGCGGTCAACTGCCGATATGACCTGGCCCCGCGATTTATTGTGGCCAGTGTATCGGGTCATTTTTTTATTGCTCCCGACAACGGTATTTTGGGTCTGGTACTAGGAGAATTAGAGCCTGAACAGCTACGGATGCTCCCTACCCTATCAACAAACGATTCTTCTACCAGGCAGGTATTTTCGCAAGCGGTCCAACAACTTTGTTCAGCGGGAGGATTTGATCAGTTAGGTGATCGAATGGAGGATGCTCCGGAGCGCCGCATTGGGTTGCGGCCGGTGGTGCATCCGAATTTGATTCGGGGAACGGTCCTGCACATTGACCAATATGAAAATGTGGTCCTGAACATTGATCGAGAGCTAATGGAGCGAACGGGGCAAGGCAGGCCTTTTTCCCTTTATTTCAAGCGGAACGACCCAATTGTCCGCCTTTCTCAGCATTATTGTTCGGTACCGGCGGGAGAGCCCTTGTGCTTGTTTAATGCTGCTGGATTACTGGAAATTGCGGTGAGTTTCGGAAAAGCAGCTACCCTGCTCGGTTTAAAGCGGGAGGAAGTAGTGGAATTGATATTTGAGGAACCGGCCGCCGATTAGCCTTGAAAACCGATGTTAAAGGAGATGCATTCGGCGATGGCTTTGTACGCCTTTAGCCCCAGCCCCGTGTAGATTTGGACCCTGGAGTGCCTTATTGTTGGCCAATAGTAACGTAAAGCCAGTTTATTGAAATTCCGGGAAATAAGGGCAGCATTCATTTGGGGTAAACCGACGTGGTAGCCAGCCTGCAGATAAATCCCGAGTGGACCAAACAGGAACTCATCCGACAAAAAAATCCCGGACCGGGTGGCGCCCAGGGTGCTAAGGTTCCCATTGGCCAAAATCCAGGCTTCCAATCCTTTATGTTGTTCCAGGTCTAAACCAAATCCCACCCGGTTGTAGCGGTGTAAATACCGCGTGAGGGCAAGGGTGGCCGACCATTGAGCGTACTTGGGGCCATCCAGGGCTCCATACTCCAGTTTAGCGAAACCTGCTTGCAGCGTCCAACCCCATTTTTGATCGATCGATCGATCGAAGGAGGGAACGGAAATGGGCCCTTGGTTACGATTGGGGGCATACACCAGGCCGGTATAAATTCCGGGAAAATTCATCCCTAGGTTGGGAAGCTCATACCCTCCGTTGGAGAAATGGTTGAAGGCCCCGGCAAGCTCCCATTTCCAGAAAGAGCCAAGGGGAACAGTCGCGGAGAAACGGAATTGGGTTATGTTGTTAAAATACGAACCCAGCGCATTTTCCCCAGAGTTCTTGAAGGAATCGTGCGGGTGCGAGGTCCAACCCAGGCCCGTTCCAACGCGGAAATACGCCTGGATCCAGCGTGCCCGCAACAGGGGCAAAGACAAATGGGGAAAAATACCGGTGAGGAAGCCATGTGCCTCTGGACCCGGATACAAACCAACCACCGCCAACCCATAGGTGGGCAATCGATGGGCGGCCTCCCAATTTTTGTGGCCATTTGTTGGAAACTGAACACCCAGTTCTAGTCCCGGAACCCATTGTCCGGTTTGAGTGGTTAACTTTTGATTGTGCCGGAGAAAAGAGGCTTGATGGGTACCCATGTACCACTCGATGAGTCTCCCCTGCGTAGAATCGGAGGGGGGCCATGCTGCTGTCAAAAAAGGGATTAGCAGCAGAGGCAAGGAGAGCAAGAGAGACTTTCCCATCAAAACAGTTCTTTAAAAAAGGGCAAAACCTGGTCTTTTTCCGAAATAACGGCATTTTGGAGGTCAAATTCCCAATTGATCCCTAGAGTAGGATCATCGTACCGTATTCCTCTCTCATGCGCTTTGGAATAGAAATTGTCGCATTTGTAGGCAAATTCTGCTGTTTCGGAGAGTGCTACATAGCCATGAGCAAAACCACGCGGCACGAGAAGTTGGAGTTTGTTTTCGGCACTCAGTCGGACGGCATACCACTGACCGAAGGTAGGAGAATCGGTACGTAGATCGACTGCTACATCCAGCACCTCACCCTCCAGTACTCGAACGAGTTTTGCCTGTGCCATTTCTCCTTCTTGAAAATGAAGTCCTCTTAAGACCCCTCGGGTGGAGCGGGCCTGGTTATCTTGAACAAAGTGCGTATGGATTCCGACGGAAGCCCAGGTCTGCTCATTGTAGCTTTCATAAAAATAGCCCCGTTCATCGTAATAGACATTGGGTTCAAAAAGCCAGAGGTCAGCGATGGGTGTTGCGGTGAATGGCATGTGGATCGTTTCTTTTTTTATTCGTTCTTAGCGAGCGGCAGAAGTATGCGTCCTGACCTTTTTTAGAAAAAGTCGATGGTAAGCTGTACTTTAGCAGCTGTTCTTTCATTTTTAATTTCCAAACGTATGAAAATCAAGTTTTGCGGTGCGGCGCGCGAAGTTACAGGCTCTTGCCACCTTTTGACGCTGGAGGATGGATTTAAAATTTTGTTGGATTGCGGACTTTACCAAGGCAACGATGGAGAGATGCATGGCTTCAATCAAAGCTGGCATTTTGATCCTGCCTCTGTAGACTGCCTGGTTGTCAGCCACGCACACATAGATCATACTGGCCGAATCCCCAAATTAGTTGCGGATGGATTTCGAGGTCCCATTTATGCGACCCATGCGACCCGCGATTTGTGTAACATTATGTTGCTCGACAGTGCGAAGATACAAGAAGGGGATGCAGCTTACCATAATAAACACCTAAATAAGGGTGAAAAAGAGGAAAAACCCTTGTATACCATCCGGGATGTACAGCGCACCATGCAACTATTTGCCGCCCACGCCTACGAAAAATGGGTTAAAATACATTCCAATGTCCGGATTTTATACCGCGATGCAGGGCATATTTTGGGGAGTGCCGGGGTTTTACTCGAAATAACGGAAAATGGTAAAACGACCCGAATCGGTTTTACGGGAGATATTGGCCGACCCAACCGTCCCATTTTGGGAGATCCACTGCCCTTGCCGGAAGCGGACTACCTCTTGTGCGAGAGTACGTACGGTGACCGACTCCACGAGTCTGCTCCTGGGGAAATAGAGCATTTTCTAAAAATAATTCATACAACTTGTATAAAAAACAAGGGGAAGCTGATCATCCCAGCATTTTCGGTCGGTCGAACTCAGGAAATTGTGTATATGCTGGATCAGTTACACAAATCAGGGCAATTACCAAAGATTCCGGTTTACATTGATAGTCCGCTGTCCATCAATGCCACAGAGGTATTTATCAACCACCCTGAATGCTTTGACGAGGAGCTCATCGAGTATATGCTGACCGACGAAAACCCTTTTGGATTTAATGGCTTGTTTTATATACGGGATGTGGAGGGAAGTAAACAGCTGAACAGCATGAACAAACCCGCTATTATCATTGCAGCCTCCGGGATGATGAATGCTGGTCGGATCCGCCACCACATTGTCAAAGGAATTGAAAATTTCAAGAATACCTTCTTAATTGTGGGCTATTGCTCACCCGGAACCTTGGGGGCTATTTTAAGGGACGGAGCTAAAAGCATTCATATTTTTGGGAAATACAAACAAGTACTCGCCAACATTGAAGTAATGGATGGCTTTTCTGCACACGGTGATCAGCAGGAAATGTACGATGTAATTAAAAACCATATTCCAACCGCCAAAAAGGTCTTCTTGGTACATGGAACCCCAGATCGGCAGGAACCTTGGGGGCAATTTTTAAAGGAAAAAGGGTTTAAAGACGTAGTGATTCCAGACCTAGGAGATGAGTTTGACCTTGATTAATGGTTGATTGTTAATGGTTAATAGTGAATGGGGGTGTTGTTCGGGATGTTCGAGTTTTGGGCAGCACTTAGGATAATGGTTAATTATCAATGGTTAATTGTTAATTGGAGT
>CANHDG010000200.1 GCA_947459365.1 Saprospirales bacterium | reverse complement strand
TCACCGTCTGCTAAAAATGATAACTGGCGTGCCCGTTCAGATCCTATCTGACGCCAAGCTTGTAAACCATCTGATATCTCCGCGTCGCTTAGGCGATCCACCTTTACCAACTGACACCTAGATAGAATAGTGGGCAGTATCTCCTCCGTACCCTCCGCCACAAAAATAAACTGAGTCTGCTCCGGAGGCTCCTCCACCAATTTCAACAGTCGATTACCCTCCTTCCCTAACAGCTCAGGCATCCACATCACCAAAATCTTGTACTTGCCCTCAAAAGCTCGTAAACTCAGCTTTTTTATAATGGCATTACATTCGTCCTTATTGATGTTACCTTGCTTGTTCTCCGCCCCGATCAACTGCAACCATTCATTCAAATCCAAATAGGGATTACTCAACGCGGCAGAACGCCATTGCTTGATAAAATCCGTACTCACCGCACCAGTGCCAATGGTGGGATACGAATAGTGAATGTCTGGATGAATCATCTGGCCAGATTTCCGGCACGCATTACACGCTTCACAGGGCCCATCCATCACCTGATTTTGAGCACATTGCAAGTACCTAGACAACCACAAGCCTAACGCCAAACTACCCGAGCCCGTTGGGCCCAATAACATTAAGGCATGTGGCACGCGACCCTCGCGTACCAACCGCTGCAAGAGCAGCTTAGGCTGTTGCTGACCAATCATCGCTGTCACCCGAAATTATCCGACGTTTAATTAATAAAGATTTTAACCGGAACTTTGGCAAAAATAAACCAACTTTGTCTAACCTAATACAGTTTATTTGTCGGCAAGGTTCCGTCCAAGCAAATCTTTGTACCTTTTGTACGTTTTCGACGTTTGATTTTCCAAACTATGCAAATTAAATCAACCATTTTTATAAAATACATCCTGCTGCTTTGCTCCTTATCCGTAATTGGTACCCAAACGGCCAGTGCTACCCACAACCGCGCGGGCGAAATCCATATTCAACAATTGGGCCCGCTCACCATACGCGCCACCATTATTACCTGGACAAAAACCAGTAGTTTTAATGTTGACCGAGATAGCCTGATCATCGACTGGGGCGATGGAACGACCGAAAAAATAGCGCGCTCCAATGGAAATGGAGTCCCACTGCCCAATGACGTAAAATACAACACCTACGTGGGCATACATACTTACAGCGGCCAAGCTACGTATGCTATCTCTATGACCGACCAAAACAGAATCGCTGGAATCATCAATGTGAATCCCCCCTCCTCCGATTTTGTCCCCTTTCATATCGCAACCACCTACACCTTTCAAAGCACCCAGTTTGGTGGGGAAAACACCACACCTTACTTGCTACAACCACCCGTCGATAACGCCTGTGTGGGAAAACCGTTTAAACACAACCCCAATGCGTTTGACCCAGACGGAGACAGCCTCTCTTACCAACTTATTGTCCCACTGCAAGGTCCTGGACAACAAGTACCTAACTATAGCTACCCCAGCCAAATTATCCCAGGAGGGAATAATATCCTCCAACTGAACCCGGTAACCGGCGACCTGATCTGGTTAACCCCTCAATCCCCTGGAGAATACAACATCGCTATTGCAATCATATCCTGGAGAGGTGGAAGCCCTATTGATACCACTATACGAGATATGCAAGTCAAGGTGGATCAATGCCAAAATAATCCCCCCATAGTGCAGGCCCCCAAGGAATTCTGTGTAGTAGCCGGCCAAACAATTTCCTTTAATGTACAAGCCACCGATCCAGACTCGCTAGACTGGGTACGACTCACCGCCCTTGGTGGGCCCCTTAATACACCCTTTAGCCCCGCCAGCTTCTCGGCACCCGCCACTTGGCAAAAGCCCCCTATTGAAGGCACTTTCCAGTGGACTACCAGCTGTGAACACATTTCGGATCAACCATATTCGGTCGTATTCAAGGCCACAGATTCAGTCAGTGTGCAATTCCCTAGACTTTCCGACCTTAGATCTGTATCGATCAAAGTAGTTGGACCGGCCCCTCAAGATGTCCAAGCCTCCGCCACTGGAGAAAAAGTGACCATTTCATGGGAGCATCCTTACAGCTGCCAAGAATCCGGCAATGACAATTTTTATGGCTTCTCTGTTTGGAGAAAAGAGGGAAGCAACCCTTTCCCCTTAGATACCTGCGACCCAGGATTGACTGGAAAAGGATATACTCAACTGGTGTTTGTTACCAAAACCCTCGAAAATGGACGATTTGTCTTTGAAGACAATAATGTTCAGAGGGGACGAACCTATTGCTACCGAGTAGAGGCCAAATTTGCCCGTATTTCCGGTGCAGGGTTTCCCTACAATATTGTAGAAGGCTTACCCTCAGAGGAGGTCTGCGTGCAGCTACCCCGCGATGTACCAATTATTACCAGGGTCTCCGTGGAGTCGACCGCCCAAACCAATGGGTCCATTCAGGTCTGCTGGACAAAACCCTTAGCTAGTGACCTGGATACCCTTCTTAATCCTGGTCCGTATCGATACCAACTACTAAGAGGCAACGGTTTGTCGGGTAACAACCTGGAGGAAGTACCTAGTGCCTCCTTTATTTCACCCAGTTTTTGGCAGGCAAATGACACCTGCTTTACCGACACTAACCTGAACACCACCGAAAATGCCTATCATTATCAAGTGGCTTTTTATGTCAATAGCAATCAAGTACCAACCGGTACAACCAACCAAGCCTCTAGCTGCTTTCTAACCATTGCTTCCACAGACCGCAAAAACATCCTAACCTGGCAAGAAATCGTGCCTTGGGGAAATTATGAGTACGTGGTCTTCCGCCTGAATGAAACCAACAACCTTTTCGAGCCTGTTGACACAGTAATCACCCCCATTTTTGAAGATAAAAATTTAGAAAATGGCCAAGAGTATTGTTATATCATACGCTGTGTTGGCTCCTATGGCGTAAGCGGTATCGAATCCCCTCTGCTAAACTGGAGCCAAGAGGCCTGCGGTATTCCTTTAGACACCGTCCCGCCTTGTGCACCCACACTGTTCGTCACCAACCGCTGCAATACCGGAACCTCCCTGGAGCTACCTGACCCTCCTTTTGAAAACTTACTCACCTGGACCCTCTCAGACCCATCCTGCCAAGAATCAAATGACTTGGCAGAGTACAAAATATGGTACACCCAAAACTTGGAAATCGCCCCGGAAGTAGTGGCTATTCTAAACGCCGTAGGAACTAACCAATTCTTGCACCTCCTAGACGACGGCCTTGCAGGATGCTACTCCATCTCTTCAATCGATTCCATTGGAAATGAAAGTCCTTTAAGTGCCCTTACCTGCGTCGATAACTGCCCAGAATACGAACTGCCCAACACCTTCACCCCAAACAACGACGGTGAAAACGACCTCTTCACTCCATTCCCCGGCTGGCGCTTCGTGGAACGAGTCGATTTTCAAGTATTCAACCGCTGGGGAAACCGCATTTTCCAAACCACGGATCCCGCCATTCGCTGGAACGGAACTACCTCCGATGGCAAAAAAGTGGCAGACGGAACCTATTTCTATACCTGTATCGTCTATCCCAGCGGACTAAACGCCCCCACTACTTTACCCACCACATTAAGTGGCTGGATTGAAGTGTTAGGAAACTAGTTTATTTTGGGAAAATTAAGGAAAGGGTACGTATAATCGGACCTTACAGTAAGGAAAAGTAGGTGCCCGCTTAGGTATGGTATTGCCCAACCACTGCTAGTGGAAGTCTATAAGTTTAATGGAGCTGATTCATTTTCTTCCACTTTCGTATTCTGTCCTTCGCGTTTTTGAAGGGAGAAGTGGTGTTTAGCTGTATCATTTTCCCCAATGGCCATTTGTCATACCAAGCCAACTCATAAAGTTCGTTGTTGGTTTTGCTTTCAACTAACTTCAACACTTCATAAGTTGTGTTATCTAGTTTTGATATAAGCGTTTGAAAATCATCTTGTTCATAATCTTGATAAAACTTCTGTGCAAGTCGTCCGAGTTCGTTCCACTTGAAACCCGTTTCAGGAAAATCAACCTCAAGGCCCTTATCTTTCCTATCGCTCCATTTTAACAACAATTGCCCCCAACCAACCAAATAAGCAAGCAGGTTATTAACGCTCATTACCGTATTTTTAGAGTGTCCCTCAAGTGCTCTTATACCTGCTAGTTCACTTGGAATGCCAGCGAGTTCTGTTTTCAACTTTTCGTAGTTACCTAGAATTGAGTGAAGCAATTCTTCTTTATTCTTCGGTATGGCCATTACTATTCAAGATATCAAATTATGTACATCGACAGGATCAACAAAATACTCCCCCAACTACGCCAAACTACCAACTTGGCTAAAGGTTGAGGCGAAGTGGTCGACCACTTAATGGTTAAATTCGGCCGATTTTCTCCATGCGGGCTGGGTAAAATTAAATGTGCTGCAATCCGCTATTTCACTGTTGTCTATTTTTTCAGGGTGACGCATAACGGTTGGCGGCTGATATAGTAGCGAAAATCGAAGCACAAATGTTCGGTTTCGAACCCTCATTCAATCAATAAACTAAGCTTAAATTTAACATTAAACCCGCCATTTCACCAAACTGCTTTTAGCGGTCCGGCTTTTTATTTTTTTCGTAATCATTTTTGTCAATTTTATACCAATTACACTCAATGTCTTCGTAGTAAAAAGTTTCAATTAAACTCAGCCCAACTTTTTGAAGGATTTTATTAGAGCCAATATTTTGACAACTTGCTGCAGCATAAACCTCTTCCACTTTTAGTATATTAAAAGCGTAGTCAAGGGATGCAATTGCAGTTTCTGTCGCAATTCCTTGCCCCCAATATTTTCTTATTAGTCTGTAACCAAGGTCATAATAGTTTTTATGATTGTTTATCAAGTCGGTTACAAATTTTAGCCCTATCCAACCAATGAAGTCATTCGATTTCTTGTCAATGATAGCCCATCTTCCAATTCCATTATCATGGTATTGTTGTCGGATAAAATTTATTACGTCAACAATTTGCGCTTTATCGGTTATAGGTTTGTTACCTAAATATCTATGTACTTCTGGGTCGGAATCAAGTTCAAAAAGTCCTTCAATATCAGAAGGAAGTATTTCTCTTAATATTAGTCGTTCTGTTTCGGCAAATATTTTCATTTCTGTTCTGTCAATCTTTTACAGTTTTAACTGACCGCTAACGTGATCCTACGCGAACTTTTCACCTCTCGCTAACAAAGGTAGAAATTCTTTTAAATTTTTACTGAATTTAAGATAAAAGCTTCTCAAAATGTTGAAAATCACAATTTTATGAAACGAAATGCGCTCGTACAACAATAGCACAAGTGGTTCCTCCTTAAAGTATCCCTTCTGGTAAATGATGTTAAGACATACAAACGTTTCACGAAGCGCCTTGAGACAAACCTAATTTTATGAATAAATTCCGCCTTGGATTCAGCGGCTC
>CANHDG010000199.1 GCA_947459365.1 Saprospirales bacterium | reverse complement strand
CTGGATTGTTCTCTATTAGCAAAGATGCAGCGGCTAGCTATTGGCTATCTACCCAAGTGGGTCCAGGTATGGGATTTTTTTTGGAGCTTGCTTACCCTCAGGATTATGCCGTTCGGAATGCCTATTTTGCCAAATATGGCTGTTGCATACGATGTGTTTCTGATTTAGGTGCCTCGAGTGTTAAGGACAATAAGCTCCCCTCCTTTACCGTACTTCCGAATCCTGCCCAGGATTATATCCAAATCCAAACGAATCAATCGCTGGATGGAATAGAATACGTTCTTACGGACTTGACCGGTCAGGTGATACTAAGTGGAAAGTTTGGCTCGGAGAATTCTATAATTTCTATAGCGGAACTGCCAAATGGTATGTATTTCCTTCGATTGCCGACAACTACCTGGGGTGTTGCTAGGATAATTAAACAATAAAACAAAATAGAGGACAAGATGCCTATGTTTCGGGGTGTATTTATATTTTTGTTTCAAGTTAGATTTAATAACTTGGTTAGTGGTTTTAAAATGTCTAAGCGAAAAATAGTTTACGGAGCCGTAATAGGACTTTTAGGGCCAATAAACAGAAAAACCCCGAGATCAGCAGAGTAAGGTTAACCATATACTGTGTGAAGCTAAAATGTCTAATTTAAGAGACGCTAAAATGTACCATTTATGAAGCTAAACAAGCGGGGAAGCTGAAAACCGACTAGAGTAAGCGCAATTAAAAAATTACAAAACGATGGACTTAAAAATTAAAAGCCTAATTCAGAAATTATGGTCTGAAGAAGCGTGGTCAATGGATACTGGTTTGCTCTTGCTTAGAATTGGCTGTGCGCTGATGCTCCTGCATGGATGGCCAAAGTTTACTAATTTTTCAGAGGGCAGTTTGGATTGGCCAGATCCCTTTTGTGTAGGGGCAACTGTTTCCTATTCACTTACGGTATTTGCAGAATTATTTTGCACCCTATTACTATTGCTTGGTCTATTTTCAAGGTTGGCTTTAATTCCGCTAATTATTTTAATGGTCGTTATCGTTTTCCATATTCACAGCGAGGACACTTTGGCAGATAGGGAGCATGCTATCCTGTACTTGATGTGTTATGGTACGTTGTTATTTACGGGTCCTGGTAAGTATTCCTTGGATGGACGCTTTTTTAAGGGATAAAGTGTTTGGACTCAATTAAAAAGGATCGTTTTCGCAATTTGCTGGCAAAAAACTTTTAACTCCTCCTGGCAGTTACCTAAACAAATGGGCTATTTTGTGGTTTGGTATCGAGTATTGCATCCTTACCGGTTGCAGACCTGTTATCATTCTCCCACCTGAATGGAGATTTGGAGGTGTCATTAATCTGCACTAGCTGAATTCCATACGTTTGGAAGGTAAAGAAGGTTTGAGCTTGTAAAAAAAACGACATTAATCATGAAATTTGCGCTATTATTATTGATGCTGCTTTCTGAATTGAACACCCCTCCAATGGATCCTCGCATTGATTTTGGTAGTGCAACCGAACAAATTAGAGATTGGGTATTGCTTACGGACAACGTCATGGGCGGAGTGACTGAATCAAGACTAGAGTATACAGAGCACACGCTAAAGTTAACTGGGAATATTTCCTTGGATAATTACGGTGGTTTTTCTTCCATTCGTTCAAGGTTTGGCAGGTTCGATTTATCTGAATATGTGGGGGTGAAAATTCGGTATAGGTCGTCCAATCAAAAATTCGCATTCACACTTGAAAATAGTCAGAACTGGACTTTACCCAACTACAAAGGCGACTTATTGAATGAGACAGAGCAACCTTGGGTAGAGACGACGATTTATTTTGACGATTTTAAAGAATACCAAATTGGTCGACCGACGGGTAACAAGTTGAAGTCATCCACTTTACAGCAGATTGTTCGGCTGGGAATTATCACGACCGAAAAGAAGGAAGGACCATTTTCGCTTGAGATAGATTACATTGAATTTATTCGGTCCTGACATCTAATTACTAGTTGTTGAAAGCTCGTTATCCGATACGTTGTGAATTAATTTTCGCCCCTGTGGTGTGGGTGCTATCTTCTTAGGTATTTTGAAACGGGGCTCATTTTTTCTAATGTTCAACCTATTGTTGTAGATGGTTACCGAACAAGTTGTTCAAAGACGAAGATTGTGTTTTTTCAGAACAAGTCTTTTTTAAGATAAGAGCTTGGTAATGAATTTGTTAGTCTCTACTGTTTTTGCAAAATTGGAAATCTAGAGATCGGTCAAATTATGTGGTTACTAGTTGGTTACAGGATTATTTCGTTATTGAACAATCAAAATCTTTTTTCAGTAAGCTCTCTCGAAAGCAACATCACACCTACCAATAATCGAGCAGTTTCCTTGTTAAAAAAATAGCACTACGTATGAAGTATTTTCTTGTTATTGTGTTTTTAGTAAATCAAGTTTGGATGCAAGCCCAACCCTTTACTAAGGTATTTACCCGAGGAAACGACTTACTTAACTATTTAGTCTTGGAGGAATATCCAGATAATGGTTGGATTGCCGCTGGTTCTACCCGGACTGGTAATTCTATTAGCGCCTTAATTTCGAGATTTGATGCACTAGGAAATATTATATGGACTAAAAGTACTGGATATAGAAGAGACCCCAGGGCAATTGTTACCTTGGGTAATGGTGATTTGCTCCTATTTAACAATAATTTCGACATTAATCAGTATTTCGACGCCTCGGTACTCCACCTTGGATCAGATGGGAGTTTTAAGAACGAGGTAGTCTGGGGAGCACCAGAGGATCAAGATGACTGGTTTGATGCTCGGAAAACGCAGGATGGTGGCGCAATTGCAGTAGGTATGAGTCGGTTATCGACAGACTTCATCCAACGCATTTTGGTGGTGCGCTTTGCAGCCTCTGGACAAGTAGTATGGGAAAAAATGTATAATGTCCCCGAGTTACTTGTTTTCAACAAGGTTGTGCCCATTCCTACTGGTGGCTTTTTTCTTTTGGGAGATACGTATGACTTTGCGGACAGGGGAGTGCTAATTGTTCGATGCGATGAGAACGGTGATATCCTGTGGTCAAAAGAGTATGATCGCACCTCAGTTTATGAAAATATACTGGATGGGATTTACCTTGGCAATGATGAGCTCCTGTTGGCGACCTATGCTTCTGACACCTTAATTGGTGGCCAGACGATTCTTACGCGCCTCCAGGTCAACGGGATGATTATAAGTCAGACCACTGTTTCCAATTCTTTGGGAATGGCACCTATTGGATTGGGTTGGCTTGGAAATGATACCATAGCTTTGGCGGCAGTAAGCACTCCGGTGCTATTTCCCCCTGTGGATGGTGATCTTATCTTGGCTACCTTTTCAACTGAAGGTCAATTAATTGGTAGTATTGCATTTGGATCAGACAAGCAGGATTTTGGATTTTCGGCCATTTTTAGAGGCGGCGAAGCGATTATTTGCGGGTTGACAGACTCCAGTACTACAGGGACGGCTCAGCGGGCGTTCATTAGTAAGGCCAATCCACGCTTCTCTTGCTGTCGAAAGTCTGTTCAACTCGAACAAGTACCAATATCAGATGTGCCATCGTTACTAGATTATCCACTTGAGCTTACGCAAAATACAGTCAAGCAATCACTCACTGACTTAATGACGGAGGTACAGCTCGTTGAAACGACTTCTTGTCAAAGTTTCGAGGAAACGAATTTTCTTACCCGGGATACCTCTATTTGTGTGGGTGCAAGTATTGAGCTTAGACCGGAGTTTCCCATAACCGGCAGCTATTTATGGAATACCGGTGCTTCTACCCCCTCCATCACTGTGACAGAACCTGGTGACTATTTTCTTCAAATCAACAATGAATGTGGGTTGATAATTGATACGACTAAAGTTCGCTCAGCTGGCACTGTTCCCCTTATTTCAGTTACTTCAGATACTACATTCTGTGCTGGTACGACCGTCCGTTTATCCGCCTCCGGTGGAAGTAAGAATACTTGGTTTGATCCATTCGGTACTCAATTATCCGAATCAACCGAATTGCTGGTTGCTCCGGACAGTTCCACCGTTGTTTCTGTAATCGTTACCACGGGAGATTGTTCTGATACTGCCTCTGTCTCTTTGACGGTCCTTGCTCCTCCTATTGTTCAAGCGGAATTTCAAGATACCTTAGTACCGCAGGGGAATGGCTTATTGTTAAGCGCTTTTGGAGCAATTTCGTACGAGTGGGAGCCAAGTGCGGGTCTTAGTTGTTCTGCCTGTTCAAATCCAAGTTTGATAGCGGACGAGAATTCTGTTTACGTGGTTACTGGAATTAATTCTGAGGGGTGTGAAGGGAGGGATACGGTGTTCATAAATGTCAAAAAGCCATGTTTAGTCTATGTTCCAACTGTTTTTGCCCCGAGGGAAGATTCAAGTTCAGGTAATGAGCTTTTTAAGGTTTACGGTACCGAAATTCAGTCTGAGGGTTTTCTTCTCCAGGTTTACTCGCGTTGGGGGGAGCTTGTGTTTCAAACGCAAGATCCGGCGGAGTATTGGGACGGTCAGTTTCGTGGCCGACCTGCCAGCCCAGGTGTGTACGTATATCAGGTGGAGATGAACGCCTGTGACGAAACAATTCGAAAAATTGGCGATGTAACGCTCGTTCGTTGATATAATTATGAGATTATTCATTACACTCTTAATTTTTTTCCTGCCATTTAACGTGGCCCTTTCCCAAAAGGAAGGGAACAATTGGCATTTTGGTATTGGAGCAGCACTTGACTTTGGTTCTGGTTCACCTGTGATAAGTACCCCAAGTTCGATGTTTACCGTGGAGGGTTCCGCTACCATTTCAGATTCTGATGGCAACCTTTTGTTTTACTCGAACGGTGGGGGCAGAGATCCTGTACTAAGTGGACAATCCAGTGGGAAAATTTGGAACCGGAACCATGAGGTAATGTACGACATGGGTGATGCAGAGGGTGGGGGCTTCAGTGCTGCTCAATCGTCGGTAATTATTCCCAGACCCGGTGCGGTCGGCAAGTACTATTTATTTACTATGGAAGAGGTAGAATTTGATATCGGTGGCAGCGTACCGGGACAGCCTCAAGGTCGGGGGTTATCCTATTTCGAAGTTGACATGGCGGAAAATGGAGGGTTGGGCGGTGTGGTGGATTATCAGGAAATGATTCTTGTGCCCTCCTTTGAGGGCCTTTGTGCAGTCCGCCATCAAAATGGGATTGATTATTGGATCATAGCCCATAATTCGAACAATGGGATGAGTGTTTTCCCAATCACCTCAGCTGGGGTGGGAAGCCCGACGACCTATAGTATACCAGGTTCATCTGGGATGATTAAAGGATCTCCCAACGGACAGTGGATTTGTAGTTCCACTGGAATTTTTCCGTTCGATAACCAGACAGGGGTAATAACAGATGCTGGATTGAATCAGGGTAATAACTTTTTGTACTTCGAGTT
>CANHDG010000198.1 GCA_947459365.1 Saprospirales bacterium | reverse complement strand
CTTTCCCGGAATTAGCCCTCCGGAAAGGGGAAACCTGGTATTATTACTACAAATCACTGGAAAACACCCGTAAAAGTGAGGGCGAACAGAGTTCAAAAGGAAAAGGAAACGCCGCCTTGGAAGAAATACAATCCAACTCCCACGGCCTTGAACGCCACCAGCCCTGGCGCGAAGTCCGATCGCGGTCCCAAATGGAAAATGCCGTATTGGATACTCATCTGGATAGCTTGCTCAAAACCGCCCACCAACGCACCAATGCCGCTGCTTGGGGCAACCTGCCCGATACAGTTCGAGAAACAATCTCCAGCTTTTTTCCCAAACCACCCAGTATCCATTGGAGAATGGCCCTGCGCCGCTTTAGCCAAAGCGCCCGGAGCACCCGCCTGAAAAACACCCTCAAGCGTCCATCGAAGCGTTATGGAACCACCCCTGGACTCCGGATTGAACGGAGGCACTCGATTACAGCCGCTATCGATACCTCGGGAAGTGTTGGACAACCCGAATTTCAACTCTTTTTTAATGAATTACATCAACTCTGGAAAGCAGGAGCCCAAATAACCGTGCTGGAAGCAGATACCGAAATACACCGGATTTATACGTATAAAGGAAGAACTCCTGAATGGACCCAAGGAAGAGGTGGCACCGATTTTTCCGCAGCCATCCAATGGGCGAATCAACAGCAACCAGACCTGCTTATCTACCTGACCGACGGTTTCGCTGGACCTTCTAAAGTAAAACCGACTTTACCCATTATCTGGCTAATCTCCCCTGATGGGCTGCGTCCTTCCCACCAAAGTTGGAATACCCTCCCTGGTAAGAAAATAAAAATGCAGTCTTAAAAAAGTTATTGAACCAGCTGAACGTCGTCCACCAAGTAATTAGTCTCCCCTTGCCAAGGAAAAGAATTGACTACTTCCTTGTAATGAACCGTCACGTTTTTGCCCTCAAACTGTTGAAGCTTTTCGTAGACAGCTGCACTCTCAGCTGAAAAGTTCCAAACACTCTGGTCCGTCATCTGAATTGACCCCCCCAAATGCAGCTGCCCTTCGTAGGTCTTGAATAGGATACCCTTACGGGAAATTTTAAACAATACACCACTCCGGTTTCCATCACTTAACGTGTACGTCCGAACCAGGTAATACACCCCTCCACCGAGGATACCCACCAATAATAGAATCCATAATATTCGTTGTAACATACGCTTAAATAGGGATTTGGTAGCTGAAACGGTCTGCGCCATAAAATTGACTAATTGAAAGAAGAAACAAATGTAAGGACGAACCCCTGAAGAACGTACCTTTGTAGCTTTCTTTTTAATTTCTTTCCGAAATGGAAACTAGCTTTGGTTTTTGTTCGTTTAGTATCAAATAATCCTCCCAAGCACATGAGCAAAATAAAAATTCTTTGGGCAGACGATGAAATAGATCTGCTGAAACCACATATCCTCTTCCTACAATCCAAAGGCTATGAGGTGGTCACCGCTTCGAATGGCTTCGATGCCCTCGAAACCTTCGAAGAACAATCCTTCGAAATAGATGCCGTCTTTCTAGACGAATCAATGCCAGGACTAAGCGGACTGGAAGTGCTCCAAAAAATCAAAACGCGGAACCCCGCCGTTCCCGTCGTACTCATCACCAAAAATGAGGCGGAACACGTCATGGAGGAAGCCATCGGATCCCAAATATCCGACTACCTGATCAAACCTGTCCACCCCAATCAACTGCTCCTAACCCTCAAAAAACTGATCGATAACAAACGATTGATCAGTGAAAAAACCGCCATGGACTACCAACTGGAGTTCCGGCAAATTTTTATGGAAATTACCGGCGGACTGGACCACCGGGAATGGGTGGAAGCCTACCGAAAAATAGTCAACTGGGAACTCCGGGTAGATGCAAACCAAGCCGAAGTGGGCGATATCCTCTCCCAACAAAAAGAACAAGCCAACACCGAATTCTCCAAATTCGTCTCTAAAAACTACTTGGATTGGGTAGATAAAAAAAAGGAAGTTGGCCCTGTAATGTCGCATTCGATGATGCGAAAACACATTTTGCCACATGTCAATCAAACCACCCCCACCATCCTGCTCCTGTTGGATAACCTTCGTTATGATCAATGGAAGGTGATTGAACCTATCTTAAATGAGCAATTCAGGACCGAAAGTGAGGGCTACTTTTTTAGTATCCTCCCCACCGCCACCCAATACAGTCGCAATGCGATCTTTGCTGGCATGATGCCCGCCGACATTGAACGCACCTTCCCCGATAAATGGAAAAATGATATCGATGAGGGTGGAAAAAACTTGTATGAGGATTTTTTCCTGGGCAAACAACTAGAAAGTGTGTTCCGAAAGGAAATAAAATGGGAATACATGAAGGTCACCAACGTCAACCACGGAAAAGACCTCAATGACAATATCCTGCACTTCCTCAACAATGACTTTACCGTCATTGTCTATAACTTTATCGACATGCTCTCCCATGCTCGGACGGAAATGGAGGTCTTAAAAGAGCTGGCCGGCGATGAACGCGCCTATCGCTCCCTTACTCGTTCTTGGTTCCTGCATTCGCCACTCTGGTCCGCCCTGCAAAAGCTCCAGGGAAGGGATGTCCAGCTGTTTGTAACCACCGATCATGGTACCATCCGCGTAAAATCACCCTCTAAAGTGGTGGGCGACCGCGAAACTACGTCCAACCTGCGCTACAAAGTGGGACGAAACCTGCAGTTTGAAGCAAAAGATGTGCTAACCATTAAAGAACCCGCTGCTGCTGGACTGCCCCGACCCAACGTCAGCAGTACTTTTATATTCGCAAAAGAAGACTACTTCTTCCTATACCCCAATAATTACAACCAGTTTAATAACTACTACAAAAACACCTTTCAACACGGAGGAATTTCCCTGGAAGAAATGATCTGCCCTGTGATCAAAATGCGGTCAAAATAAAGTACTTAAGCCAACTCTAAAGGAAACAGAATCGGTCGGGAAGGACTCGCATCCAAATCAAAGGCGGCTATTTGAATCGTTAATAAATAATAGCCGTCTTTGACTTCATTGGGTGCATAAAACAGTTCCGTAATAGTGCAATCCCGTCTAATTTCCGAACTAGGGTACTGCCAAAAAGCTTTGTGGGCGGCCAACTTGCCCTCATCTTCTTCCCGATCCACTGAAGGTATATCCACCAATAAATGGCGAATACCACAGTGTACCATCCATTCCAAGGCCTCTGGTGCTAAATAAGGTGGGTTAGTCCCCGAATACTGTTGTTGTTGCTTTTCTGGAACGTTTGGAAGCGTCCGAATCAAAAGCGCCTCCACTTCTCCGGGTGCAATTATTTCCCGAACTTGATCGGCTGTTACCACCCGGTCGCCATCTTCCATCCGTTGTGGATAGATACTGACCAATTTAGCCCGGAAATGTACATCCGCGAGGCATTCCCGAATGACAAATCGCTCTGCAGCAATGTGGCCCACGCATTCCGTGTGCGTTCCATTTCCATGGGGATTTAGCCTTACGTTAAAAAAATTAACCACCCCTCCTTCTTGCACACTTCCGACAAAGCTGCCCATCCGAACTGGCTCGTACTCCACCATCGGCGCATAAAAACAATTGACTGAATCGGGGCCAGCAATCAAGGGTAACGAAAGGTCAATCCCTCCTGTGAGCGCCGTTTGATACAGCTGTTGCCCAATTTGTACGGTTGCAATCATAGGTATAGGTGGAATCATTTATTGGTAAGGACCCCTCAAGATCCTATGGATTCAGCATACGGATGAAATTTGAATTCCAGCATAAACTCGGTTCCTTGCTCCGGAATACTCACAAACTGGATATCCCCATTCATCATCTGAACATACCGGTTTACGATATACAGACCTAAGCCTGTTCCGTGGATATTAGTGGCATTAGTAGCCCTAAAAAACCGGCTAAACAGGTGTTTTTGATCTTCTACAGGAATACCTATTCCCTCATCCCGGATACTCAGCCAAAGTTTACCTGACTCTACTTTAGTACGCATCCAAATGGTAGAGCCTTCTCCGGAGTATTTAATGGCATTCGAAATGAGGTTGATTAGAATGTTCCTGAGTATACTGGCGTCCAGCTGGACTAATTCTTCCCCCTCGTGCTCGTATTGCAATACTTGTCCAGAACGGAACAGGGTTTTTAATTCCCCGTACACTTCCTTAACATGCTCGGGCAGGTTCATGGGGGCTGGATTAGCGGAAATACGACCTTCCTCCAGTCGTCCAAGTGATAAAAATTCAGTTAGGATGGTATTTAACCCATTCACTGCATTTTTGATCCGTTCCGCGTGTTTTTTGATATTGTTGTACTCTCCTCGTTCCAAATAACTCGAAATCAAAGAAGCAGAGGACAAAATAGCACTCAGAGGAGTCCTGAACTCGTGAGAAGCCATGCTAACAAATCGGCTTTTCAGTTCGCCAAGCTCTTTTTCTTTTTCCAATGCGCTGCGCAACTCATCTCGGGCGATTTCTAGCTCTTTGGTCCGTTCCTCTACCTTAAACTCCAGCTGGCCATTGAGCTCTCCAAGGGCTTGGGTAAGCTCGGTCAGTTCTTGCTTTTGCCGGATGATATCGTTCTCATAGTTCTTTCGGTGCGTGTTGTCAATTACAAAAGCAACTACGAGTGCCTGGTGGTTGCTGGAAAAAGGACTAAGGCTCACCTCCACCGGGAATTGCTCTCCAGATTTCCTTTTTCCATATAAATCCAGTCCGGTCCCCATCGTCCTCGGTTTTGGATCGGTATGGTATCCCTCCCGAAGGTGTTGGTGCTTTTCCCGTAGGCGATCAGGCAACAAGGTTTCAATCCGCTGACCCATCAATTCGCCGCGCTCATAACCAAATATCCGTTCCAGCGCTGGATTAGCCATGATGATTTCCCCTTTATTATCGGTTAATATCATTCCATTGGTAGCATATTCAAAGATGGCTTTAAACTTTTGCTCTTGGTTTTCCTCTGCTTCCCGAAAATCAATGAATCGAATGACCAAAAAGGCCGCAATCCAAATACTCATTAAGAGCGGTATGTCGTTCAGCAAAGCCGAACGGAACATATCCATTTCCGACACTGGCCTTAAAAATAAAAACAGGATGGAAAGGGTGGTTACCACCACCGCCAGCAAAAAGACGTCGCTTTTCTCCTTAAAATAAATAGAAAGGAAAATAGGGAATAAATAAAATACGGATAAATCAATCCCTAGTGGGAGAAGCCAGTTGACCACAAAAACCAGTCCTGCACTTAACCAGGCAGCTCGGGTCCAGTGTATGTTGCTGCTGAAGGATACCATGTTGCAAATGTAAGCAGCAACTCTAAAAATGCCAAGAAAAATGCACCCCCTGTCTCAGCTCCCTGCTCCACCCTATCACAGTTGAGGTAAAGAATTCAATTCCCTAATTGATCTCCAGGTCTGTCTTATCAAATATTCATTTATTG
>CANHDG010000197.1 GCA_947459365.1 Saprospirales bacterium | reverse complement strand
TTCGCGTTTTTTATTTTCTGCTTGCCGTTTGCGTTCGGCGGCGGCACGTTCTCGTTCGCGTTTATTATTTTCTGCTTGACGCTTGCGTTCGGCGGCGGCACGTTCCCGGTCGCGTTTATTATTTTCTGCTTGTCGTTTGCGTTCGGCGGCAGCGCGTTCCCGGTCGCGTTTTTTATTTTCTGCTTGTCGCTTGCGTTCGGTGGTGGCGCGTTCTCGTTCGCGTTTCCGCTCTTCTGCGGCTCGTTTGCGAGCATCTGCTTGTCGTTTTCGTTCTGCCACGGCAGCAACTTGAGCTCGTTTTTTGGCTTCTGCCTCCCGTTTACGTTCTGCCATCACGCGTTCTCGTTCGCGTTTTTTGACTTCTGCCTGTCGTTTACGTTCGGCGGCGGCGCGTTCTCGTTCGCGTTTTTTGGCTTCTGCCTCGCGCTTGCGGCGTTCTCTGTCTGCGTTCATGGTGTATAAAGTTATTGAGCGAGGAAATAACCTGTTGCTGATGAGAGGATCAGAAGCAGGATGAAAAGTAACCATCGGATAAGCGACTGCTTTCGATTCTTCTGGAGGATCGCCAGTAGGTTGGGGTTGATCACTTCCAGATGGTATTCACCGCGTTTGAAGGGTTTGTTGGAGTCAAAGGAGGTTACCCGAATACCATAAGGTGCAATATGCTGAATTAAGTTTTGGAGGTCATTCTCTCCGGTTTCCGTGTCTTTGGATTCCCAGCTTCTTGAAACGAGCACCTCAACCCCGTCAGCGGTGCGAAATACCTCATTCGGCTCCGTGAAATGCGTCGCATTGAGGTCGAGTCCCTGCTGCAGGCATTCCGCTCGGATGCTGCCTGGCTGAACGACTCCGTACGGACGATCTGTGTAGGGTTTAAAAAGCGACTTAAAATTCTTAGGTGCGGAGGGGTTGAGGTGGTCTGGTAGCAGCTCTTTCAGTTCCTTGAAGGTAATTGTCGGATACAGCCGGAAGACTGCCGCTACAATTCCCAATGCGGTTCTATTCATTGCCTTCCCTTCAACTTCAATAACACCCCGAATAAGTTGGTTTTTCTGCTCAGCGGTTAATCGTTCGTGCACCTTCATAGGCGTGGTTGTTTGTACTAATTGGTTGTGCGTTTTGATGAACTAAGCCCTACTTGATGGTCGTTTTTGTTGGTACTATTCAGCCCTATTTTGCCTTCTTTTGACAGAATAATTTCACTCATTCCATAAGAACAAAAAGATGCTCCATGTTGAATTTTCAGAGATCGCTTCCAAGTCGAACTCTCAAAGTTAACCGATAGGACTTCGCGCTACAAGCGGAAAATAACAAGCGGTCGAATAAAATAACCAGTGGTAAAAAACGCCTGTTTTTTGGTAAGCCTATTTTTTAGGTAGGGTGTTTTGGCCTGTCTAGGAGGCAAAGACACCCCCTCAACTTGCTGTTTTATATTTATTTTTATCTTAAAGTATGAAGCTGGCTTGGAGCTGTTTTTTCAGGGGAGGAGTGGGCCATCCTTTAAAGGCTAGTTCCCAAGGAGAGGGTACCTTATTGCGGTGAGAGAAGATACTTGATGCCCTTGATAATCGGTAGTCAAAACGCTAAGGAAGGTTGGTATTGAATGGGGGGCTCTCCTACGAACTTCCAGTGAGATGATCACTTCTTACTTGCATTGCCTTGATTTTATTCGGACAACGTTCGTGCTCCTACTTTTTGTCAACCATTCATTCTTGTAAAATGGCATCTGGGTGATGAACCCTGTGTAGATGACCTTTATAAGGCATTAAGGCAGATTGCCTGCCAAGAGGAGGGCTTTTAAGGAACCCTTCTTGGCAGGCTAGCCGCCCTGCTATCCGAACTCTAACTTTCCTAGTAGCGCATTGGCGCGATCGAGCAGGTCTTGCGGTAACCGGGTGGTGTACACTCCGCTCTCTTTTCCCGCCCGAACTCCTCGCAAAAACAAGTAAATGATTCCTCCAAAATGGGTGCGGTACTGGTAACGTGACCCTAGTTTAGACTGTAAATAGCGATCTGCAGCGAGGGTATAGAGCAGGTACTGCAGGTGGTAGTTGTGCTCATTCATGGCATTCAAAAGGGAGGATGGGCCATAATCGTCCAAGTGATCGCCCAAGAAATTGGATTTCCAATCAAGCAGGTAATACTTGTGGTTGTACTCAAAAAACAAGTCAATGACGCCGTGCATCATCCCTTTGTGCTGGCCGTGGAAGGTCCGAATTTGCCTTGGATCGCCAGGTTCAAAGAGTTGCTCGAGGGCACTGGTCACCAAAGGACTGGGTACGGGGAAGTCAAATGCCAGCTCTTGAATGCGCTGTTGCCGGCTTAATTCAGCTAATTGGATGCGTTCCCCCTGGATACGAATGTGGGCCGAAAGACTGTGCTCTATCAGTTGATGGATATTCTGGTGGTAGGTGTCATTGTCCTTTTGGGCTGGCTCATGTCTCAAGACTGCCAGTCTGATTTTTTCTGCCCAATCTGAGGGCTGTTGGAAATCAATAAATTCAAACACCTGGTGCAATAAATCGCCGGTTTTGGGCCCTTTTCGAAGCTGGTGGAAGGCAAACGCATCATAGGCTTGCTCCTCGTATTGGTGCTGGGGTCGTTTAATACTCAGGTTTCGCTTTCTGGACAAGAAGGAGAAGCTGAGGACCTGAAAGCGGCGCTCAGCCAAGTTAAGTGCTGGGTAAGGGAGTACTGGGTTTTTCAGCGGGGCACTGTGTTCAGGTGCCGTGGACCGCTCCTGGTTGTCCTCTTGATCCAGGAAGGGATTTTTTTCAAAGAAGGGATCATTGTTTTCTTCAAATTTGCGTCGGTATTGCTCAATTAGTCCAGGGTTTTTATTATCTCCTTTATAAAACACATAAGTTGCATATTGAGCACGGGTAAGCGCTACATACACCAAGCGTGCCGTTTCCTGGTTTCGCTGATCATCTACCCGCGTTTGATTCGCTTGGAGTCTGTCCAGTTTTAAGACTTCCTTCTTAAAGTCAACAACTGACTTCTTATCCTCATCGGTAAAGGTGATTGTGTTGGTCTTCAAATCAACAATATTATCTATTTGGTCGACAAGCACAATAGGGTATTCCAAACCCTTACTTTTATGGACGGTTACAATTTTTACTGCATTTTCATCGCTTTCCAAGCGGAGTTGGTGTAGCTTGGACAGTTCAGAGTTTTTTGTTTTTAGAAGGGTTTGAATGGTTTCCATAGTGCAGCCTTGCTGTATGGTCGTTTCTTGAATGACCTCTGCTAGGTGGTGGAGGTTAGCAACGGTGCGTTGGAGGGAGATGTTCGTTTCGGTAGGCTCCATTTTTAAGCCCAGGTAGTTGTAAAAGCTGATCAGGGCAGGGTAGGGGCCTTGTTTTTCCCATTGTAGTTTGGTTTGCTTCAGCTCCAAGGCAAACTGTGGGAGGTCCAGGTATTCTAATTCATAGACAGTGGTCCCCACCAGAGGGTGTAGCACCATCTTGTGTATGTTTTTCTCGGATGGATAGAGCAGCGCATCTATCATTTCTTGAAGTAGGCTGGCTTCCGATGTTTCTAGCAGGTAATATTCCCCTTCCAGTTGGGCTGGAATGTTAGCAGCCAAAAGCTGCTCTTTTATTTTCTTGCAATCAGGGTTTGTCCTGGTCAAAATTCCAATATCAGAGGGGGAAATAGCCCTGCCGTTCAGTTGATAGGCTCCACCTAACAAGGCTTTAACCGTATTTAATAGAGCTTTTTTTTCTTCGGCTGTATCTTGAAAAAGTAAACAAGGCATTTGCTTGCCCTCCTTATCCACTATACCGACAGCCTTCTCCCGTTGCATGGAAGCAGAAACGGGTATGTACTGGATGTCTTTGATAAAAAAAGTCCCCTTCTCATCCGAGGCTTCCTTTAGTACACTGTAATATCGGTTGACTGCCGCAAGGTATTGGCCGCTTGACCGGTAATTGGTGGTCATTGTGTGTAGATTTCCCTCCAAATCAGTACGTTTTCTAGCGTCTAGGTAGGTGTGGAGGTCTGCACTGCGCCAGGCATAAATGATTTGCTTGGGATCCCCAATATAAAAAACGGTTTTACTTGGGTCTTTTTGGAAAATATCCCGAAAGATTTGGTATTGCTTGCCGTCTGTATCCTGGAATTCATCGATAAAAACAGCATCGTAATCGCTCCTGACCGCCTTCGCCAAATCTTCCCTCTCCCTAACCTGGTGAACAGCGTCAATCAGTTGCTGGTAGGTATAGAGGTGCTGTTCCTCAATGACGTTGAATATAGAGGGTACCAGGTGCTCAATGGCATGAGAGGCTACTTGGTCCCTAAGGGTATCTAAATCCAAGATTTCCGAAAAAGCGGTTATAGCACCTACGTTATTAGTACTTCTTAAAAAGGGGATAAACAGGCTCGGTGCTTTAAACTTCAACTTTGCTTTTTGCTTATTTTTACTACCATTCCTAAATTTAGATTCTATAATTCCCTCTCCTTCTTTCTTCAAACGGTTGTAAGCCATCTCTGCCTTCTTCCTGATCTCATCCATACTGAAGCCTTCTTGAAAAGCAGCAAATTGCCTTCCTTCTACCACCTGTTTAATGAATTCGACCAGCCGTACTTCCGTCACGAAATCCGGGAGTAGGTAGGGTAGTTTAGTGGGACTCAGGTAGGTGCGGAGGTATTCTTTAACGCAGGCGGTAATAAGTGGCTTAAGTTCTGGAATAAGGGTTTTTCCATATAGTTGATGGGTTTCGAAGGCGTATTGATTCAGTATTTTATTACAAAAACTGTGAATTGTGGAAATGGAGGCTTTATCCAAGTTAAGAAGTGCCCTTCGAATTCGGTTTTTTTTCTCCTCCCAACCAGCTGCGGGGTTCTCCTTTTGTAGGATTTCAGCCAAGCTGCTATCCAGATTTGGATTATCCAGGTACCGTTGGGCTTCGTATAAAAAGCGCCCAATGCGCTCTTTTATTTCCTTGCCGGCCCGCTCATTAAAGGTGGTAATTAGAATTCGCTCGATCGGAAGGTTGCGCTCCAGTATCAAGCGGAGGACGAGTAAACCGATGGAGTAGGTTTTCCCGGTTCCGGCACTTGCTTCAATCAAGTGCACGCCTTCCAGTTCAACGGTACTGGGGTGAAAGCTTAGGGGTGAAATGGTGGTTGCGCTCATATAAAATGGATGCAGATGGTCAACAGAAAGTGGCTGAATAGGTTATTGTTTCTTACCTTTACTAGCCGTTTTTTTTTAGGGGGGGGGTATAATATGATCCATTACAACCTTAACGAGGTCCTGTGTAGTTTTTCTTTGCTGCTCGACTTTAAAATAGCCTTTTTGGTACTCCCATTTCCTGGATAAGGGGGGGAAGTCATATTTATCTTCTGTATTGCTCCATGTATGTAGGTCTTCATCATTCATTTCTAATGCTTTTTTATTAATCAATTTATCGGAGAATCCCAAGAGTTGTTCGTGCCGGGCCAGGTAATGCTCAACCAGCTTATCCAGAAGTCCAGGGTTTACTACTAAATCGCCCTTG
>CANHDG010000196.1 GCA_947459365.1 Saprospirales bacterium | reverse complement strand
CAACATACCTACCCTAGGTGCGATCAATACTCAAACAGCTCCGAACGGAATTGGCTTCAGCTCCCCACAGGTAATCACTACCGCTGATGGCCCTACACTCATTACGGGCACCTACGATGGGCATTTAGAAGCCTACCTTCTCAATGGCCCCACTTCCAACTTATACCCAGAAATTAGTCTAAAATGGGGAATGGTAGACGTAGGAAGAAGAAGCACACCGGCTTTTGCAGACCTTGACGATGACGGGAAGTTGGAAATGGTGGTCGGCAACCAGCGCGGGGGCCTAAACCTGTTCAAAACACAGTTGGTAGCCTATCAACCGCCCGTAAGCACCCAAACTCTTCCCTCCCCAACTTTGGACTTTTTTTTAGCACCCAACCCAGCCAGTTCCGAGGTTCAACTGTTCACCTCTGGAATACCTGACGACCAAAAACAATGGGTCATTCGGGACATTTTGGGAAAAGTGCTGCTCAGTGGGAGTTCCTCCTCAGCCGTTCTCCAACTTCCAATCGCTGCTTTGCCCAACGGCACTTATTTGGTTGAATTAACCGCAGCAGGTAAAACGGGCGTTCGAAAATTGGTAAAATAACAGATCAATCCACTTGGGCGTTTCAAACACCCCAATTCACTTATTCTTTTTCCAGCCAAGGAGCTCCCTAGTAAAACAGGAGCTCTTTTGTTTTTCCCTCCAAAATTACGCCGTACTTCCGCTGAAAATAGGAAGTATATGAAAACACCCTTGTTCCCCAAGGTTCTTGGTTTACTACTCGCTTGGTATCTTGGTTGCAGCATTCAACTAAATGCCCAATACCTATTTGGTCAAATCACAGATCAGTCTGAAATTCCACTGGAGGGAGCAATTCTTGCTCGATCCGGCACCATAGTGGGTGCTGCCACAAATGAACTGGGAGAATTTGCCCTACCTATCCCAGACACCACCCCTCTACCCTTCAGAGTGGTAGTCACCTATGCAGGAATCAAAGATTCCTTTACAGTAGATGCGCTGGATGTATTTTGGTCCTTTTCACTACCCCTGAAAGTTACCTTACAGGAAGTTGAAATCAGGGATGCTGCCACAGGAGCTTACATATCGGTGCTTCAACCCATCAAAACAGAGATTATTAACCGGGCAGAACTCAGAAAAGCGGCCTGCTGTGACTTGGCTGGCTGTTTCGAAACACAAAGTACCGTACAACCCACCACTACCAATATACTCACAAATGCAAAAGAATTGCGCATCTTAGGGTTGAGTGGAGTCTACAATCAGGTTCTGGTAGACGGGATGCCTACCCTTCAAGGCCTGACCTATACCTATGGTTTGAGTACTATTCCCGGCAACCAAGTTGAAAACATTTGGGTCGTCAAGGGCGCTAACAGTGTGGTACAGGGATATGAGGGAATGGTCGGTCAAATTACCGTTTTCCCTCGGGATGGGCAATCTGAAGAAAGGGGAACAGCAGACGTTTTGATCAATAGCTTCGGTGAAAAGCACCTGAACGCCTCTTTTTCCATAAAAAAACAAAAATGGAACCAATACTTGGCCCTACACAGCTTGCAACCAGGCAGTAAATGGGATCGAGATCAGGACAACTTTCTGGACCTTCCCCTGATCACTCGCTACGCTGTTTTTAACAAATGGAAATACCGTTCTGAAACAGAAAAAGGGCTAAGTGGCTCGGTAGGACTCCGATTTGTGCAAGAAGAACGCATTGGGGGGCAACGTACATTTGAGGAAGAGGTAGGCAAAGACTATGGCCAAGTGGTCCGTTTTAAACAACCAGAATGGTATGGTAAAGCCAACTATCGACTGGACTCTAATCAACTCCTTACCTTTTTTGCATCCACTGTTCTTCACCGCCAGTCGTCCCAATTTGGCTGGGTTCGATACACAGCCGATCAAACGCAACTCTATTCCAATCTGCAGTACGCCCGCTTCTGGGGTAAAAATCGGATCCACGAATTAAAAACAGGGATTAGCTACCGCCACTTAAATTTGAGCGAACACATTGAATTTGACGTCAAGGACACCCTCCAACGAAGCTACGGCGGCCACTATGTACGAGCAGATCACATCCCTGGACTTTTTGCGGAAAATACCTTTAATTGGGACAAGGGAAGATGGACTTGGATCGTAGGCCTTAGAACAGATCGCCACCACTTGTTTGGACCATTTACCACCCCTAGAACCCTGCTCCGGTTCAATCCGGCACCAGAATGGGATTTCCGGTTTAGCAGTGGTTATGGATGGAGAATTGTGCAGGTTTTCCCTGAGAATATTGGACTGTTGACTGGCAACCGCGATATCCGCTGGGAAGAACCACTGCGGCCTGAAGAGGCTTGGAACAGTGGTATCAATCTTACCCATCGAACCAGTGTTGGGAAAAATCAGGTGACGCTCACCGCTGACTTCTATCATACCCGCTTTCTTAATCAGTTTTTCCCGGATTACGATCGGCAGCCCACAATGGCCTACCTCTACAACTTTTCAGGAAAATCCATTAGCAATGGCTTGCAACTCGAAGTAGCTGCCAGAAGGCAGGACCGGGTGGAGCTAAGACTGGCATACAATTATGTGGATGTCTATCGAATTCAAGAGAATCAAAAAATAGTACTGCCCTTTAATGCCAAGCACCGTTTTCTTTGGGCAGCTACCTACCGGACCGAAGACAAGGATTGGCAATTGGACCTCAACCTACATTGGTACGGGCAACAACGATTACCCAATACCGACCAAAACCCCATCGATCTGCGAAGACCTGCACAATCCGATCCTTACACTATGATAAACCTCCAGGTCCGAAAGGCTTTTAATAGGCTGGACTGCTTTTTTGGAGTCGAAAACATACTTGATTTTAGGCAAAAACAGCCAATTTTGGGTTGGGAGCGACCCTTTTCCACCGGTTTTGACCCTTCTTTTGCTTGGGGTCCCACGCGAGGTAGAGAGCTGTACCTCGGAATCAATTTCCGTTGGCCATAAATAGCGAAGTCTATTCCTTTTTGCACGTACCATGCAACCCTAGCCCGGCACTTGCTACCTTTAGCGCGCACCAAGCTGCCAAACACACCTTCTTGATCAATGCGCCACCTTCAACTTTTATTAATTTCGAAGTACCTGAGACGAGCCAATACCCTTTTGTTAGGCTGCTTCTTACTTCTACCCTCTTTCCTCCTTCAGGCACAGCCCGTTCCCTGTGGAGGGCAGCCTGATATGACTTCCTATTGCCAGGAAGCATGCGTCATCTGCGATATCAACGGCTTCACAGGGATCAACGATGATACAGAACAGGGAAGCGCTCCCCCAGATTTTTGCACAAGCACGGTTCACCACGCCCAGTGGATCGCCTTTATTGCAGGAAGTACCAATTTAAAAATAACGGTTACCCCTAGCAACTGCCAAACCAACTTTGGGCTGGAGGTAGGCATTTATTTCAGCGAAGATTGTCAGAATTTCAACAAAGTGTCCAACTGCGATGGGGATATTTTGCCTGGAGAGACGGGGGTGTTTGTTAACACTGTTCCTCTAATAATAGGCCAATATTATTATTTCGTGATGGATGGCAACCACAGCGATATTTGCAATTACACCATTCAGGTGGTAGAGGGCAGCACAAAGGTCCCTGAGCTCCCCAGTACGCCCCCCTTTGAAGGCCCCCTATCCACTTGCTTGAACAGCACGGAGCTATACACAGTACCTCCGATTACTGGAGCAAATTCCTACCATTGGGAAGTAGATGGGGTACCTCTAGCAGGGACGAATCCAAACCAAACCATTACCTGGACCACTCCCGGTTATCACCAGCTCTGTGTGTATGCCTCCAATGTATGCGACACCGCAGCCTCCACTTGCAAAACCATTCGAGTACATCCACCCGATTTTACACCCTTGGGTATAGGACTTTGTGAGGGCGATTGTGTTCAAATTGCTGACTCCAGCATCTGTCAAGCCGGTAATTACTCTTTTGTCCTCCAAAATCAATACGGCTGTGACAGCACCGTTCAAGCTACCGTTGAAATCCTGCCCGTGGTCTCCATAAATTTAGTTCTTGACATTTGTACAACGGATAGCCTTCTCGTTGGGCAACATTGGTACCACCCACCAGGAAGTTACCTGGAACAACTCACATCCTACAATGGATGTGACAGCTTGATTTACCTGGACTTGAATGCTATTATTTGTGAAATAAAGGGCAGTACCCTTCCCACCTCGGTTCGATGTAAAGGAGAGAGCAATGGTCAATTGTCCTTTTGGATCCAAGATGGAACAGCCCCTTACCAATACTCCTGGAAGCGAATCAATGGGTTTCCCTCCGGGATGGGCACTTTGTCTTCGAATCAAACCCCAGTCCAGCTTCCAAATTTACCGGCAGGGTCTTACACCATTACGGTGAATGACAACTACGGAAACGACTTGGTCCTAACAGCTGTGGTGACCGAACCACCTACCCTAACGACCAGTTGGCAAACTTCCGACTACCACGGCTATGCAGTCGCCTGCCATCAAGGCAGTAACGGGAGCTTGACCATGTTCACCGATGGAGGCAGCTCTCCATACAGCTATCAATGGTCGAACGGAGCCCAGACAGCTTTTTTGCAAGACGTGGCTGCAGGATTTTATTTCGTCACCATCACGGATAGGAATGGATGCAGCGTAACTGCTAGTCCTTATCTCAACCAGCCGCCCGTTCTTTCATTTTCCATCCAAAAATACCACCCAGATTGCACTGGGCCGTACAGTGGTCAGCTGGCGCTTCAGCAAATCGCAGGAGGGGTAGCCCCCTATGAATTTGGCCTAAATCAGCTTTTCTCCAACCAACCCTCTTTTGAAAATTTGTATCAGGGACCTTATTCTCTTAGCCTGAAAGATGCCAATGAGTGCCTTCTCACGCAACAAGACACCCTCATCGCTGCCCTGATTCCAGAGTTGGAGCTCGGTGATGACTGGGAATGGATCCTGGGGTGTACCCAGCGACTTCAACCTGCCCTCCTTACCCCAGTAGAATCGGTAATGTGGTGGCCCACAGAAGGCCTCTCTTGCACAGATTGCTTGGAGCCGGATGCAAGACCCTTCCAAAACACGGAATATTTTTTACAGGTAATTTCCAAAGATGGTTGCCAAGCCCTCGACTCGGTTCAAGTTCGGCTTATTCCACAGAGAGATTGTTATGTGCCCAATATTTTCTCTCCCGATAAGGATGGAGAAAATGACTTTTTAACGGTATATGCTGGAAAATCAGTACGTCAAGTGCGCCTGTTTCAGGTGTACTCCCGTTGGGGGGAACTGGTTTTCGAACAAAAACAATTCCCCGCAGATCAACCCACTTTGGGATGGAACGGAACCCACCGCGGACAACCCTCCCAAGCCGGTGTTTATGGCTGGATCGCAGAGGTGGATTTTTTAGATAACAGCTCCCTTCGGTTAGAGGGAAATGTAACCCTAGTCCGCTAATAAAAGATCAGGAAACTAACCAGATTCCAAAAAGACCGAGCAAAATCACAGCACCAAAACCCAAACTGACTGGGCGGTACAAACTGCGGT
>CANHDG010000195.1 GCA_947459365.1 Saprospirales bacterium | reverse complement strand
GGGGATGGCCCCGGCAGCAGTAGCGCAGGGACAGGAGATAGGGGCGGTGGCCACTGGCCAGGCCGATACTCCCCAAAAGGCCCCGCTGGCGCCGTAAGTACACAACTGGGTAATCGTATTGGTAGCCTGGTTGTACGACCAAATAGCGTAAATTCCGGTAACTACTGCTGTGGAATAATACACCAAACCATTTGCCGAAGAGACGCCTCGTGCCTGAAAGGCGCCTGGCGGCATATTTTGAACAAAAACGGAGCTGGCGGGATTGGTGATGTTTACCTCCCAAATAGAGCGGGGACCGCTGTTGCTCAAATTCAGGGAGTACAAGTTGCCATTCAATGAGTACAAACCGTGCAAACTGTGCATGCCTGGCGCCCAGCCGCCAATGTAGGTAACTGCGTAATTGGTCAGGTTGACACTGTATAAACCATCGTCCGCCCCTACGTACAACAATCCATTGTGCAACTCCACACTGTGAATCGAGCCTATACCAAAACCGCCTACCCCATTACCCTGTGCATCATACACGATGCCGGTAAAATCGCAAGTCCAGACTACCCTTCCGTCTGGTAATACCAATACATCAGGGCTGCTGCAAGCTGGCAATGGGAATAGGGTGCAGTAGGAGCAATCGTCCATGTTGAAAATGGCAAATTGGCCATTACGCTGCCCGTAGATGATTTGGCTGTTCAACGAACAGTTACTCGTAAACAGCCCAAATGCTATCAGTGCAAAAAGTAGACGAAACTGGTGCATAGGCTAAAAGTTGGGTTTTAAAAAAAAGCCATTTACCTGAAAGCCAATGGTGGTCGATTCTGGATTTAAAAAGGGTTTTAGTTTTTCACCTAAGGGTTGATGGTACAAAAAAGCCCCGAAGTCAAACACAAATAAAAAAGCGCCTTGCAGGATCAGGCTTTTGCCAAAACCCTTCCAGCGTTCAGCGTGTGTGGTTGCATGTTGACCTTTTTCACGCATCCACATACCCGCCATGACGTACCCTACGTTCAATCCTGCGTTGAATAAAAAAAGGCGTTGCGTTTTTTCCCATTCCAAGCGGCTATGCCAGGCATCCAGGACCGCCGGATTGCTGTGCATCACCCTCCAAAGCCCGGAAGCTGCCAGTCCGGCGTTTACTACGTTCCAGCCTAGATTCATCTGATGAAAGGCGCGCTGCTCGCCCTGCGTGCGCGACATGCCCACGGCGCCTGCGACCATATTGGCGGCTGCCCAACCACCCAGTACCCACATGGCTTTTTGGTTCCGTTGTACGCGTTCACTGTTCCAGTCTTGCAGCGTTACAGATTGTCCAAAGAGCCATCCTGCGTATATTAAAGCGGTTAAAAGCAGTCCAAATCGCGTCATATCGAAGTGGGTCAGTTACAAATGCAAAAAGCATCCGTCAGTGCCGTGGCCTGTACTACCGCCGAACCGGGTGGCGAACCCGGAGGGATACAAAGGAAGAATGAGCCCGAATTGGATGGAAATATCTGAGTAAATCCCGGTAAAGGAACTCCATTTAACAATAAATTGCCCGAAAGGGCAAAAGGAGCGGTACCGGTAAAATTGGCGTATACAAAAAGACAATCGCCTGCACATACATCCGGCGCTGCTACGCTCAAACTAACAGTAGGAGCGGGTTGCAGGGTAATTGCAATTTGTGCCGAAGCCGTACAGCCTGCGGCATTTGATACCGTAACGGAATAGGTTCCGGGACTATTAACCGTAATATCGGGTGAGATCTGCCCTCCCGACCAGTTGTAGTTACTTAAGGTGGTTACTGCCGTCAGGGTAGTACTTCCTCCTGGACAAATAGCGGTGTTGGGACTGGCGATAATGAACACCGATGCAGGTATCACGTTCACTACCACCTCATCGGTGTCCGTTCCGCAACCCGCGCTTGAAACGGTTACGGTGTAAGTAGTCGTAACCGCAGGCGTTACAGTGGTAGTTGCAGTAGTAGCGCCCGTGCTCCATTCGTAGGTGCCTCCTCCAGTTGCCGTCAAGGCAGCGGAAGCGCCTGCACAAATATTGATATCCGGACCGGCATTAGCTACCGGAGGTGTACCGCCCGTATTAAATGTAATAGACCAACTAGTAATTACGCCTATATCCAACGAAACATAATCATTCACGTATAAAATCCAGTCTCCATCGGCATTGGTACCATTAAAAGTATTGGCAAAAGTGAATGTGCCCAAAGGCGGCGCGTTGCTGTAAGGGCTGTTGAGATTGGTGACACGTCCTTCTGGCCGGAAAGTACCGGTGTAGGGCGGAGCGCCTGCGGTAATAAAAGCGCCGGTATTGTCCGTAAAAACAGTATTGGTGTAATTATCCCCGGAACCTCCATTACCGGTAGAGAGCTCTAACACCTGTCCGCCGGGGCCAATCAGGAGAATCCCGATATCGCCCACAAAGGAATGTTGGAGGTTGATCTGAACATTGGCAATACTCACACAGCCTCCTATGACACCGATGCCGCTTACCGTACAAGGCGATTGCGTAACGCCAACTGTTTGTGCAGGGGCGCCGGGCGGAATTGGGAGATTCCCGGTTCCGTTAAAGGTTACCTGAGCTAATAGCCCAATGGGCCACCACAATCCTGTTAGTACGAGTAATTTATATGGTAATGACATAAGCGTTCTATCTTTGTTTTACCGCACTAAGGTAACATCTCCTTTGATTACCTCCGTAGTGGACTTCCTCGGCATAGCGGACACCAAGATAAGGTTAGGCAGCCAATTTAGTAGATTTTTCAAAAAAGGCTTCCCATGGCGTTAAGCCATTTAGGGCAGAATGAATTCTATGTGTGTTATTCTATCCTTCTATATATTTGAAAACCAAATAGTTGAGATTTCATTCCTCAATGGAGCCCAATTCGTTCAATTCCTCGGTTTTCACAGATTTAAAAAATGATTCCGCAACGGCATTATCCCAACCATTTCCCTTCCTTGACATACTTTTTGCGACGTGATATTCCCTCCAAACCGCTCGAAACTCATCACCTACCTATTGAATGCCCCTCTCAGAGTAAAACATCAGGCTTCCTGGAGGTGGTATTCCTCGTTTGTTATTGCCTGTTGGAATGCCGCTATGACGGCAGTTTGCGCCTGTAAGGTTCAACTAATCGTCCACCCGACCACCGCTCTATCTGCCAGCAAAAGTATCACAGTCAGATAACGCCATCCTTTGTCAGTGGGTGTGTAAGTGATGTCGCTAACCCACACAGTGTTTACTTTTTTGAGAACAAATTTACGGTCCAAAAGGTTTGGAGATGCCTTCAACCCATGTTCGGAATCTGTTGTATGAACAAACCTGGCCTTTGGTCGGGTTACTCATTTCAAGGCTTGCATCCTCCGGGCAACAGTAGCTACCGACAACTTGGTTTGAGTGCGTCTTTTATTGAGCTCACTACAGACATGCGGACTTCCGTGCTTGTGTTTGCTCAAAAATAGCCTTGATTTCCTCATCCAAGTTCAATGAACGCTGCTTCAATTGGCTTCTATTCAACCACTTGTAATATCAACTCCGACTAACCCCAAGTGCTCTGGACATCAGCTCAACAAGAAAAGGAATAGCGTAATACTTCATGGAAGTAAATTTTTCCTATCGGGTGACTAGAAGATGTCCAAGGCCTTTTTTAGTATCTCTTTTTCCAGTTCAACCTCTTTCAACTGTCTCTTTAAGCGGGCAATCTCCTGCGCCTACGGGCTCATCAATTTATGCCCGTTCCCAGGAAATGACGCGTCTTCTTAACTCCGATATTCACGCCGCCACTTGTAAATACTGTTGGGGTGAATCTTGTACTGCTCAGCTAAAGACTCCATTGAAACAACTTTCGTCCTGGATTGGTTTACAATCTCGGTTGCTCTGCTTTGGTGAATCTCCTTCTGATGATTGACATGTTCGTTCATTTTGAAAAGTAATGACACAGCTTTTTTACCATCTTAACGGTATGTCTACTTTCCTGAGAAGGCACGAAATGTAGTTTAATTTGATTTTATTGCTATTTTTTATAAATATTTGGAAATTTAAACAAAATTAGCATCACGCGATTTAAAACAGCAGGGTCCAAACAAATACAATTTTATTTTAATGTTAAAATAAAAAACAGCTCAACTCGTGCCCCCCAATGATCCAAAGCATTAACAATTAACCATTTTTCTTTATTTTTGTCGGTGGAGCAGCTCCGCCACCATACTCCGAAGTACTTCTTTGCGGGAGTCAGGAGCAGAGACAGCTGCCAAGGCTTCGAATGCTTTTTGCTCGAAACGAGCTTTTTCAGTCTGTACTAAGGCGGGAACCTGATATTTATCAAACAAGGAACGCACCGCTGCAATTTTAGATTCGGGTTCCTGTTGGGTGGCGGGATTTAACAACTGTCGCAAGGCAGAAGCGTCTGTTTCAGAAGCGATTTCCAGTGTTTTGAGCACTAAGAAAGTCTTTTTGTTTTGGAGAATATCCCCTCCAACTTGTTTGCCGAAGGTTCCGGGATCCCCGTAGGTATCCAGCAAATCATCCTGAATCTGGAAGGCAATGCCAGCCAATCGGCCAAAATCGTACAATAAAGCGGCATCTTGAGCGGTGGATCCTGCGGCTAAGGCGCCCATTTCCAAGGCCCCACCCAGCAAAACGGCTGTTTTGAGCTCAATCATGTACAGGTATTCCTCCAGGGATACCTCCGCTCGTTTTTCAAAGTTAATATCGAGCTGCTGCCCTTCACACACTCCAATGGCTACGCGGTTAAAGACCTCCAACAACTGTGGTAACACCTCTTGTTTTGGTGTCTGCGCTAAATGTTGGTAAGCATAAATCAACATCACGTCGCCGCTGAGAATGCCCGTGGTTAAATCCCAACGCATGTGCACGGTTGGCTGCCCGCGGCGGAGCGGAGCAGCATCCATGATATCGTCGTGAATCAAGGAAAAATTATGAAATAGCTCAACGGCCCAAGCCGGGTGCAAAGCCAAGCCAGGATCCCCACCCACCAATTCAGCTGCCATCAGGGCTAAAGCCGGGCGAAGCCGCTTGCCCCCCAGAGATAAAATATAATCACAGGGCTCGTAGAGCTCAGCCGGAGCCTTTGGGAAAGACTGCTCCTTCCCAAAGGCGTTCAGCTGATCTAGAATTTCAGAAAATGAATGCAAAATAGCTGCGTTTATTAATTTTTGATCAATACACCGGCTGCCTCAAACGTCAGTTCGCGTTTTGGCTCCGTAATTTTAGCAATCTCCTCCTTGCTCTTACCGGCATCCTCTGCATAGTGGCGAAGATCGGCTACCGGAATGGTTTCCACAGCGGCAACTCCGTCAATCACCACTGTTTTTCCAACGATGTCCATCGGCATGAAAAAAGCGTAATTTTTGAACGTAACCCGCATTTCAGGAGTACCCGGTTTATCGGATACCATCGTCATCCAACAACCCTTGACCTTGCAAACCTCACTGATCTTGCCAGTTACCTTCGACGGCATCTCATTCGTTTTATTCATTTTTTCCACCAATGATTCATACGTTATGGCTCCTTTTTCGGTGGCGCCCGCTCCAAACTGCTGGCCTCCTTGATTAGAAACCGTTTTATTG
>CANHDG010000194.1 GCA_947459365.1 Saprospirales bacterium | reverse complement strand
TGCTGGCACTACTGTTAGTGTCCATTTGGATGCCGTAGAAGCATACCAGGATTACTTTAACGAGACGTATCCGAAGGCCTTGGAGCGATTGAAGTCCCTACTCGAAAAATAACCCACCTTTTGGTCACTTTTAATAAGATGCCACGGACACAAGATTTATCAGACAGGTTAAGAGAACTCTTTTTGACGGGTAAATGGGTCGCAAACACCAATTACCAGGCGTTGCTTTCGGAGGTCTCTTGGCTACAAGCCAGGAGTGTTTATTCTAACCTAAACAGCATTGCCCAACTTACATACCACGTTAATTACTACTTGGATGGCTTGCTGAGGGCCTTTGATTCAGGGGTGCTTGATATCAGCGATCGATATAGTTTCGATCTACCCCCAATAGAATCGGAAATGGATTGGGAGTTTCTGCGTGCTTCTCTTCTGGCGAATGCCAACCGATTTGCAGAAAAAGTAGCCTCCATGGAGTATTCTTGGCTAGAAGCTCCCTTTATTGATCCCCGTTATGGCACTGTTTTGCGAAACTTGGAAGGGGTATTGGAACACAGTTACTACCATTTAGGTCAGATACGGTTGATTAAAAAATTATTGGACTAGGGTTTCTATCATCCTGCTACCTGTTTATTTCCCATGGATCGTTTGCTTTTTTGTCTTCTTTTTACATTGAGCGTTCTCTCAATTGCCTCGTCTTCTCCGATTTATCGAGCGGGTGACACCTTACACGTATTGGCTACCTCCGGGCTTCGGCTTCGGGACGAACCAGGAGGGGGCAAGGTACTTGCTAATCTGCCTTATGGCACCTCAGTGGTGGCGCGTCAGCCTCATTGGGAAGGGGAAGAGCTGCGTATTGAAGGAATTAAGGGCCGTTGGAGAAAGGTGGATTGGAAGGGCGCAGAAGGGTATGTGTTTGACGGATATTTGAGTGTTTTTCCGGCGCCTATTCGTGGCGATGGGGATATTAAGGGGTATGCTGATCGTTTTTTTACCAAATCGGGTCCACCTTTTCAAAAAACGTATGGGGATGAGGAAACCTTGAATACGGTATATGTTCAGCACTACACTTATAAAAACATTTACATTCAGTATAAATCCAATTCCTATTATGAGGGGGGAGAGGAGCGGTTGTACTTTGATCCGGGGTTCAACTGCTCTTTTGAGGAGCTCCTTCTTTTGTCAAAAGCCTTGTTTAGGACAAAGATCCAAGAGAGTGTACAATTAATAAAGGCAGGGCCTTCCAGTCTTGAGAATGTGGAGGAGTCCATACTTGGTTCAGGAGTATTACCGGACCTGCAATATTATAATAGAACAGAAGAGAATGCCTGTCATCGAATTGATTTTCAGTTGTTTGGGACACCTTGCTTCGATTCTTTTCTGATTGGAATTATAGATTATACAGCCTACCTTGGTAGATCTGGAGGCTGTTAGGCGCCGTATAGCGCTTTAGATGCGATAAGTGGATATTGTATTGAAATAATATTGGGTGTTTGTGAAATTTTTCTACTTATTGAGGTGTATGTAGTTAGAATTCAAATTTTTTTTTCGATAATTTCGGGTTAAGCAGTACCTTCCGGCGCTGTATCATTGGCGCATTCTATTGGAATACTTCAGTGAGCAAAACACCGACGACCTTACTTAATGTACCTTTCTATGTTTACACCCAGTGCTGCTTACTCCGATTCCAAAAAACATTTATTGATTTTAGACGCCCTTCGTGGCATTGCGGCCTTGATGGTTTTGATGATGCACACTTTTGAGGTGTATTGTGAAGGTGATTACCATAAAATGCTGGTTAACCACGGATATTTAGCGGTTGATTTCTTTTTTATGTTGTCGGGGTATGTGATGGCGCATGCCTATGATGACCGATGGGATACAATGAGCGTGATGGATTTTGCGAAACGCAGGCTCATTCGATTACAGCCTTTAATTGTATTAGGGATGACTATTGGGGCGCTGTTGTTTTTCTTTCAAGAATCCAGTCTTTTTCCCAAAGTTGCTGAGACGAGTGTTTCTCAAGTGGTGCTTTTAATGCTCATTGGTTACACCTTGTTGCCGGTGCCTCCCTCTATGGATATTCGGGGCTGGGCAGAGATGCATCCATTAAATGGGGCTGCTTGGTCCTTATTTTTTGAGTACATTGCCAATGTGTTACATGTTTTGGTCCTTCGGAAACTGTCTAATTGGGCGCTTTTTGCATTGGTTCTATTGGCAGCGGGCGCATTGTTTAACGTAGCGGTTTATGGGAAGGCAGGCGACTTAATTGGGGGATGGTCTACGGAACCAGAGCAGCTGAAGGTTGGATTTACCCGATTGCTGTTCCCTTATATGGCTGGGATGTTGCTTCGCCGGGTACTTCCTCCCTCCTCTGGTAAGAATACTTTTGTTATCGCGGGCCTTCTGTTGGTCTTAGCCTTGGGTGCACCTCGAGTTGGGGGGTATGACCAGGTTTGGCTAAATGGCTTGTATGAAGTGGTTGTATTGGTAGCGGTGTTTCCAATAATTCTTTATTTGGGGGCGATGGGTACCGTTCGGAATTCTTTAACCCAGAAGCTTTGCACTTTCCTTGGAGATATTTCGTACCCACTTTACATTACGCATTTCCCAATTATCTACACGTATTCGGCTTGGGTTACCAACTATAAAGTTCCTATTGAGGAGGTGATGCCTGCAAGCGTGGCGGTGATGCTCACGACAATTCTGGTGGCGTATGCTTCACTGCGGTGGTATGATATGCCAGTGCGCAAATGGCTAACCAGGCGTTGGATGCTAGCAAATAAAAGTAAATAAAAGGTCACTGCTATTCTTTTACATGTATGATAGAATTATCTAATTTGCCAATAATAGCATCATAAATAGTAGGTGATGACAAAGGCTAAAAATACCTTTGCCTCACTGTGAAACAAATAGCTTCCATATTTCTCCTCCTCCTCATGGGTGTTCAACCGCTAACTAAGGTTGGGCTCTTTGTTTCATTTACCTTGAACCAAGAAACGATTGCTAATACCCTCTGCATACAGAAAGAGGTAAAGGATAATGCCTGTCAGGGCAAGTGTCATTTGGCTAAACAACTAAAACAGGCTGAGGAGCAAGAACAAAAAAATAATTCTGGTAGTCAAAAAAAACAGGAAGAATCCCTGTATCACCCGAGCTGGGCGGTAGTTCCAGTCTTGTTCTTTACGGTTGGATGCATTTCTTCAGAAAAGTTGTATCCGGTGCCCAATTATCTGCGCTCCAGCTATTTTGCTTCTATTTTCCAACCCCCGCAATTTGTTTGAATGGATATGATTTTCTCGATGACTATCGAGAAGTAACGTATTAGCCGTCCCGTTGGCTAGTGTGGAGGTTCGCCGTATGCGGTGCTGCCGTTCACTCTATTTTTCATTCTTATTCAAACAAATATCATGCGATTTGCAATAATTTGCTGGGCCAGCTTGTGCCTGTGCTACTCCTCTCTTTCTGCGCAACAAACAGGCATTGACGGAAAAATCTTAGATGCTGAGACCAAGGAACCAATTGTTGGAGCCTTGATTCAACTACAATCTACTTCTTCCCTAAGGACTATAAGCAATGCAGAAGGTTCCTTCAGAATTACTGGAAGCGAAGACAAAGATTCTCTACGGATCTCCTACCAAGGCTATCAGTCAGTAACTGTCGCCTGCAGCGCTCAGCCACTCATTTATATAAATCCAGGGGGGCACCTGCTCCAGTCAGTCGTGGTTACCGCCAATCGGGAGGCTGGATTGAGAACACAGTCTCCTATTGCCATCTCCAAATTACCGGCAAAAATGATTGATGAAGCTAAATCCACAATGGTTTATGAGCTTATCAATAAGACTCCCGGGGTGATCATGCCCAGCTACAACAATGAGCAACATGCTATGTCTATCCGTCAGCCCATGGGAACCAGTGCCTACTACTTGTATATGGAAGATGGGGTGCCACTCCGACCGCTTGGGATTTTTAATCACAACGCCTTATTGGAAGTGAATCAATTTGCCATTAGTAGTATCGAAGTGGTAAAAGGACCGGTATCGTCTATTTATGGACCGGAGGCTGTAGGTGGTGCGATTAATTTTATCATGCAGCGTCCAACCTTAGTACCGACAGCCAAGGTTGGTATTCAAGTGGATAATTGGGGCTTCCGTCGTGTTCAGTTTGGGGCGGGGGCAAAGATCAAAAAATTTGGTTTCTATGTTGGTGGATTAACGAGCGAGCAAACCAATTCTTGGATGTCCAATTCGGACTATAATAAAACGGCTTTGAATGCCCGTCTAGAGTACCATTTTTCCGAAAAAACCCGTTTGGTTGGTAATTTTATTTTTGGAAAATACTATTCCCAAATGCCCGGCAGTGTTGATTCGACCATGTATTTCAGCCGAAATTACGTGAGTTCTTCTGATTTCACCTACCGTAAATCGGATGCTCATCGCTCTCGGTTGTCCCTGGAGCACGACTGGAATGAAAATGCCAAATCGTTTATTACTGTTTTTCAACGAAATAACAAGCATGGGCAGAATCCCTCTTATGCCATTCGATGGAATCCAACGCCAAGTCCAACGAATGATCCTACGAAAGCGAGGGGAGAAATCAACTCGAACGACTTTGAAAGCTATGGAGTTATTGCCCAACACAGCCAACGCTTTTCATTTCTTTAATCCAAACTTTTAGCCGGTGGCGTATTGGATCTCTCCGAAAACGACTACTGGTCGTATCGAATTGACTTGAATGCACAACTCGACCCAACCAAGAAATTTGTAGAACAATACACCATTGACCGAGAACGCCCCGACCTACCCATTGCTAATTACAACGGCACTATCCTCAATTATGCAGGCTACCTGCAGTATGATTTCGAACCGGTGAACAAACTTCGGGTCTCCGTTGGAGGTCGGTATGATGTGATGAGCCTGGAGTATATCAACAATATCAACAGCTCTAGCGGGAATATTCGTTACCAACAATTTACCCCTAAAGTTGGACTGACATACGATTTAGGGAAGGACAAGGGCTTGTACGCGAATTTTGCGCAGGGATTTTCTCCCCCCTCTCTCACAGCTATTTTCCGGCCTCGCCCCAATACCAACCCTGTAGAGTTTTATACCAACCTCAATCCCGCCTACTTTAATAACTATGAAGTAGGAGGATGGGCCTCCCTCTGGAAAAATAAAATCTACCTGGATTTGACCTTGTATCAAATGGATGGACGGAACGAACTGTTAAATATTCGACAGCCCGACAACTCTTTTGATTTCCAGTCAGCGGGCAAAACACTTCACAGGGGAGTTGAATTTGGCATCACGGCAAAGCCTTCTACCCAGTATTGGCTTCGATTTGGTGGAACTACCGCTTTGCACCGGTTTGAAGATTTTGAAATTAGTACCAGAGAAAACGATTTGTACAAAAACCTGGCAGGTTTTGAAATGCCAAGTTCACCTCGCTGGACATGGAACTCGGAGTGGTACTACTACCCAAGTTGGTTCACTAACTTCCGCACCTCTTTGGAGTGGCAATACGTTTCCGGCTGGTACCAAAACCAAATCAATACCGTACGACAGGAGGGTTACCATCTGCTGAACTTCCGCGCCGGGTAC
>CANHDG010000193.1 GCA_947459365.1 Saprospirales bacterium | reverse complement strand
GACAAGTGATGACCAATCATCAAGTCTTTCGTAAAGAACCATCACACGAGCTCCACAAAGAGTTTATCTCGGGCAAGGATCATAGTGTTTGGGAAAAAACAGAAAATGATTTATGGTTTAACGCTGGAAACAGAGAAGGTGTGTTTCGATACGATGGACAAAATGGGTACTATTTGCCATTCCCCAATCCACTCGGCCCATTATCTGGGAACATCCATTCTGTTACCGGGTTTTCGAAAGGCCAAGGAATGATTTGGATGAGTACCTATGCCGGTGTTTTTGGTTATGACGGTTCCGAATTAACTGCCATTACGGATGAAACAATTGAATTTCTGGAGCCTATTGACCAATTGCACGTGAGAAGTATTTTGGAAGACTCCAAAGGCAGACTTTGGATCGGAAACAATGGGATTGGGGTAATTCTAAAAGAGGGGGATTCCTACAGGCATTTCTCTAAAGAGATGGGTGCATTGTCCTTATCGAATCAGTTTATTGAGATTGACCAACGCAAACACCTAGTTAAATACACTGGACTAGCATCCGTTTTTGCAATTGAAGAGGACAGTAAGGGTGCTATTTGGTTTGGAGACCGGGATACGGGAGCCTGGAGGTACGATGGTACCCATCTATCCAATTACATCATTGACAAAAAACATTCATCCCATATGATTTGGTGTATTTATGAAGATCCACAGCAGAATTTGTTATTCGGGATGGCGGAAGGAGGGGTTTATAGGTTTAACGGAACTAGTTTTGAGCGATGGCTTTAATCAAATGAATAAAGAAAGGTTGGTGAAATGGCTGATTAGTTACTCCTAAACATTTATTGTTTTTAGATTTAGCCTCTATTTTAAGTCTAATCTGGATCCAATCTATCCCGATTTTTCGCTTAGTCTTACAGGAAAAGCCGATGAAGGAGAATTCCCGCATCGGCTTTTTATAAAACCAATTAGACCAATTTTTCTGTGGATGGGTTAAGCCTCAAAAGTTGATCCAACAATCGAATAAATCCTTATATTTTCTGCCATTTTTTGACGATTACCCCATTACTGGTTTGGATATGAATAAAATAAGTACCTGCTGCTAAGCTGGCTGGTATAGGCAATTGAACTGGCTGCCCGTCGTTGAAAAGGGAAAGAGTTTGAATCATTTTACCCAACTCATCTGTGACAGTAATTTCATAATCGCCCTTGAAGGATGTAGTAATGGATAACCAACAAGCATTCGAACTTGGGTTTGGATAGACTTCTACTGCATCTGAGAGTAGGGTGGGGCTAAGTGTGTTGGACGGATCTCGTAAAATAACGTAATAATCTTCCATTTGACCATTGTTAGGCGTGCCACAAGCGCCTGGCCATGAATAGGAGGTGGACTCTGAAAGTACCCGCATCCGTAATGGGGTGTTCTTTACTGCCCAAGCAGGAGCGGAAAATAAGGAGGAATGCAACACCAGGTTGTTGTCATTTAAAATCAGCTCTACTTGTTCAAATTGTCCATTATTATTAAAGTCAATCCATACACTTACGAATTCAAATTGTTGGTTTCCAGTACTTACCCGTACCTCATAAGGCACTTGACGGATTATTTCAACCCCTAAAGCGCAAGATCTATCCTGGTACCCTTCCTCTGAACCTGGACTGCTGTGTAAAAAAGAACCCACCTGAACACTGTAAATACCGGTGGCACAGCATAGGGCTGTACTTTGACTGGGTGTACAAACAGCCGGAATGGGTCCAACGTTGGTGGAAATCACTACTTGCTGGGTAAATGTATCACAACCAAGGGTGCTGCAGGCAACTAAGGAGGCCGTGTAAGTACCTGGCTGGGTGTATTCGTGGCTGGGATTTTGTGCGAAAGAATCAAATCCATCCCCAAATTGCCAATACCAAGTGAAAATATTGTTTAGAGAGGCATCCTGGAATTGAACGACATTGCTGCAATTGGTGTACTGGGCTGTAAATCCTGCACAAGGGGTATTTGCACTTTGAACCTGGACAGGGATTTGTACCTTGGATTGCAAAGGAGCATTGGAGGTGAACCGGACAAAACCCGGGTAAGTGCCAGCTGGTACATTGAGACCATCGAAATTTAGTTCTAACGCATGAGTTTGTCCCACACTTAGGGCGCCCGTCTTAGTAACTGGCTGCGAGCCCGGGGGATAAGGGTTCTGAAGCCAGGTTGTAATATTTGAAACCATCTTCAAAACCCGATTTGAGTAATAATCATACCCATTTGCGGAAAACAAGACAATTCCATTCCCTACTCGCTTGTATCCCAATGCAAGGCTACCGTCCGTAAAAGACCAGATTTTAGTCATATTTTCAGAGGCAGCGAAAGTTGGTTTTACCAAGTTATCGTCCATCAAAAAAGCCGGGTCCATATCGGCTACCAATGGATGGTTTTTTATGGGCGATTGGAAAGTTCCAAAGCCCGTTAATTGGTAGCTGCTTCCTGGAAAGAAACCTAATTCCTTTAAAATTGGAGCATTGTATACCCCCATAATTGCAATGTTTTTACCGGACTCTAGGAACGCCTGTAAATGGGGCGCAAAACCATTGTATACTTGAACTTGATTAGAATAGAGGGGCTCCAAAGATGGAATTAACAACATATCCAAGTGCTTCAGGGAATCCGCAAACTGTGAAATTGACTCCGATTCAATTCGGGTAATTTTGGCAGATGCGTCAACATTGATAAGGAAATTTTGGAGGTTGATGGCACGACTATAATTGGCTCCATAAAACAATATACCGATCTTTTTCGGAAGATTCGTTTGTGAAAATTGATACGTCAGACCACTTAAACCATCATTGATCAAATCTATGGTATCTGAAAACGCTTCTTCACATTCCAACGTAACGCCCAACTCAGCAGGACCAAACGTAGCAAAAGGGGCACCAATCGCAATTCCAGTGAGGTTAAATTGGGCCACTCCTCCGTTGGTCTCTACTAGTACCGTCCCCGTCTTCGTTCCTGGCGTACTTGGTTTAAAATCTACAGCGATTTTGCTTGTTCCATAAGGCTTAACATAGGAAGGTGTTTGGGAAATCATAAATTCCGCTCCGTCTACACTGGTGTTGAGTATTAACAATGTATCGCAGCCTTCATTATTTATTTCCAGTTCCACTGTTTTGGTAGTAAACTGTTGCGTTAAGCCAAAGTTATACTGAGTCTGTGGGGTAGCCAATTGAGGTATGCCGGTAACTAGGACCGAAATTGGTATGGATAAGATAGGCACCGAAGGATCATTGGTCAGCCAATTCGCTGTCACTTGGTAATTTCCCGCTAATAAGTCTTCAGCCTTCACCAGTACCTCAAGCGTATCCACCGTTCCCGATGTTATACTTTGTTCTACCTCAGGAAAAGAGATAAAGTTGCCATTTGCCGCCCATTCTGCCGCATTTTTTAATATAGTGTTACCTGGTTCACTGTCGTAATAATATTCAAACCCAAGGTAAATTAATTGTCCGAGCGCTATTTTTTTGTAGCCAGCTACCGTATAATCCTGGTAATTTGCTTTAAAAACAATTTTCTGCCATTCGCTATCGGTAAATTTCCAACCAAAAATTGGGTCCGGGCCGGCAACTGTATTGCTTACGTTTTCTACCAAAGGATCATTGGGTGCTGTATAACCCAACGGCTCTGAGAAGGTAACCAAGTAGTTTTGAACGGAGCTTAGCCCGAGTTGAGTGAACTCGTAGGGAAAAGAGCTCCCCGTAAAAACCACTGTTCCTCCTAATTCTAAGTAGTTTCTCAGAACGGCACCTAATTCGCTAGGCGGCATCCACCAAATATTGTAATAGTTAGGGATTACTACCAGATCCATGTTTTGCAGGGTAGCTGCTAGGTCGCCAGGAAGTAGATTCGAATGATAGCGCGTAACTTGATATTTTGTACCCTCATACCTATTTTCCAACCAATTTTGCATGTTGGATCCAATTCCAGAATTGTAGGAGACCGCGTCCAAAATCAAGGCTCGAAGGGTACTGCCTCCGTTCTGACTGCTTCCATCGGCGATTAAGTTAAGGCTTCCTATACCCGTATTGCTCACTGGGATGGAGAGCAAGAGGCTGTCTCCACAACTTAACGTAACCTGCAGGGTGTCCGAATCCCACTGGAGGTTGGGTGCTCCCTCTGCATAACCATTCAAGGGCAACTCTAACAATCCGACATTCGTAAAAAGTACTAGGTTTCCTGAATAAGTACCCGTATCTGGCGGGCTGAAGGTGATCGTTAATACCGAGTCTGTATAAGGAGCCAAGGTGGAAAGAATATTGTCCACCAAAAAACCATTTGGAACACTGTCGATGGCGGTGATTACCAATGGACTGCAGCCGGTATTTTGAATCAATACTGATTTTTGTTGACTGGTACCTTGTTGAATACTGTCAAATTGAAGAATGGATGGAGCAAAAACAGGGACTGGTTGTCCTGTAACCGTTAAGGAAAAAGGCACTTGCAGGTTAGGACTGAACGTTGGATCATTGGATACTAACAATAGGCTCCCATCGTAGTTTCCTGGGAAAAATCCGGTTGTAGGGAGGTTAACTTGGATAACTACCGTATCGTTGGGTTGTAATACTCCTCCTGCGGGGACGATACTATAATCGATTTTTTGTCCACACCAGTTAAGCGCCTGAGTTAGTAGCTGCGCCAAATTAAAGTTGAAGGTCTGAAAACCGAAGCCTAGGTGGATAATATTTCCTTTGGGCAGGACCCTGTATCCTATTATTGATTTCCCATTTTTGGTACTTAAACTGACGTAATTGGCTGTGTTGATACTTAAGCTGTTGCTGACGATCGGTGCCGTAAGCGTGGCAGGTAGTCCGTTGGTGATGGGGTGCGTAGTGGTGAGTTGGATTGTTTGTCCTGATATTTCTTGCGTGTAATAATCAGAACCAGGAAATAGTCCAAAGGCACTACCAGGGCTGTGGTAATAGGGTTGCCCGCAGACAATTATGGACCCTCCAACACTAATAAAGGAATCAATAGCAGCACTGTAGTTCATTAACGGCCAAGGGTCACCGATATCTAAGGTAGGAAAAATCAAAATGTCGGATTCTTCCAATAATGCCAAGGCATTGGTGTAGTTAGACAGACTGGCCACTACCACATCATATTGGTTACTGTAAAATCCAAGTAAATTGCTTAGGCCTAACAAGGAGGTGGAATTGGCATAGTCACTGGCGATCAACACCCTGGGTTTACCCGACAGGCGCAATTCAGTACTAAAAAACAGTTCACCTGCTCCTGTATTTGAGAATGAAATAGAGTATTGAGCAGTGTCTCCGCATCCAACGGTACTTGTTAGCGATCCCGAAAGGGGTGTTAGAACAGGCGGTTCTTGCACCACTATTTGCGTGACGGCTGTGTCTTTTAAACCATGGCAGTTGGTGGTGATCAGCTGAACTGTTTTTTCTCCCGATTGATTGTATCGGTGACTTGGGTTTTGTTGAGTGGATCCATTTCCATCTCCAAAATCCCAAGCCCAGGCAGTAGGATAATTGGTGGCTTCGGCTGTAAAAAAAACAGCTTCCGCTAGAGCCGGATTGGAATCGGAGACTTGGAATGTGACCACTGGAACAACTGGGGGAATTAAACTGCTGGTCCATGTAAACCGAAACCCATCTCCAACAACAGAGCCATCCGAAACCCAGCGAATAAATACTTTTCCTGAGTTGGCTTGTAGG
>CANHDG010000192.1 GCA_947459365.1 Saprospirales bacterium | reverse complement strand
TATCGGTCAGTATCCTTGGTCTAGGAATCCTTTCTGTCCTCGCTACCCGCGAACAAGTGGATCCGTTGTGGATTCAGGCGGGCGAACTGGTTCGAACGCCCTGCCGGTTGGCTGCCGATGCTCGGGAAGAAGCCAAGCATTTGTATGCCGAACTACACCCCTCCTTACCCCAAGCGTTTCCGGAGGAGGTCCTGAACCAAGGGCCTCTAAAGTCTTTGTCTTGGGAGAAATTTAGTGACTTTTGCCGGCAGGCGCAAAAAAGCCGGTACCTGGTGGTGTCGGGAGTCACAGGAACTGGAGCCACCAAACTAGCCGAACAAGCTGCCCAATTCCTGACCGCCGATCCTGCTACTCAAGTGTTAACGGTGCGCTGTGCTCCTGAGTTTGACCTCGAATTGCACAACAAATACATTGGTTATGAGGATGAAAATCGGGTCTTTCACCCCGGATTGTTGCTGGAGTTTTGGGAGCGTTGCCAAAAACAACCCGACCACTATTTTGTCTGTCTGATCGATAATTTCGATAAAATAAATCCAGAAACCTTCTTTGGGCCCGAACTATGGGAGCGACTCAGCCCGTCTAATGAAAAAGCCGTGCTGGGAGGAAGGGAAATCCGTATACCTGATAATTTTTTAATGCTATCCGTTACCCACCTGGGCCCAGGTTCAAAGGTGGAATTCACGGAGGAACACCTTAAGCGACTAGGCCGTCGGTATGTTTTACAGCCGGATGCCTGCGAATTATTGCATTTAGTGGATAAAAAAGCTAGAAAGCAGTTGGAGCAGGGTGGTCAAGTCTGGCTACAGGATTTTTCTGCCCGAACAAAACTGGTTTACTATTTTATAAAATCAAATGAACTGGTAAGGCAGAAATATGGACCCGGTTATGAATTGGGCCAGGGAAGCGAACTGCGCTCTTTTTTCCAAGAGGGAGACTTAGAATCTATCAAGCACACCTACCTGACGCATATAAACGCGCTTCGAGGTGTGGATCCGCTCCGTCTAGCTGATTTCGCCCATATTGATTACGCCGTTCAACACCAAGGGCTGGCCCCCCAGTCCAGTTGGTTGCATCGACAAGTGCAGTGGCTTTCCGATACGGGGTATTTGGTTGAAATTACAATGGTACTGGCAACTGCCTTACTCACCGCACTTATCAGCTGGTGGATTTTTTGGAGGAGAGAAAAGCTGATTCGCATTTACGCTGCCCAAGCGCAAGAAGCCTACGATGCTTTTGAAGCCCAGACCTGGACAGCAGAAGAGGCCGCCAAAAAGCTGGAAAGCATCAAAACAGAGGTCAATCAATTGGTGCTCAGCCGAAAACTAAACTACACAGAAGCCCTGTACTTCATCGCTTTCATCGATGATAAGGTGAGAAGGGTGGAATACGCCATGCGAGTATCCGATCATTTCCAGGAATTGTTCACCACCTTTATGGAGGACGATCTGCTCACAGAGCGGGAGTACACCAAACTAAACCAAGTTTTGCAGTCTATCCGCTCCAGGATTCCAGAGGATACCTATCAACACTTCTGCCAGCGGGTAGAACAGGCCTACCTTCAGTCGAAGCCTTAGCAATGGACCTGGCCTTTTGGTGAAGCAGCCCGGCTATTCTTTTTTTATCGGAAAAAGAGATAAAAGGAGGGGGCTACCCATAGTACTCATGTGCATTTCTGGAATGAAAGAAAAATGCCCTTGCATTAACCAAACTACCTTAACTTCGCGAGCAAATTTTCGCTGACCACATTCTTATGATCCATAAACGAATTCGAAAAGTCGCCGTTTTAGGTTCCGGCCTGATGGGAACCGGCATTGCTTGTCACCTCGCAGGTTGCGGGTTTGAAGTGCTCCTCCTGGATATTGTTCCCCAAAACGGCTCTGAACAAGATAAATTGAACCCCAGCTTCCGCAACAGTATAGGTGCTGCTGCGCTTCAAAATGCTATCAAGGCCAAGCCGGCCGCTTTGTACGATACCGCGTTCGCAGATCGGATCACCGTAGGCAATTTGGAAGATGACTTAAAGAAAATCGGATCCTGTGACTGGATCTTGGAAGTGGTCGTGGAGCGCCTAGATATCAAGCGGGCCCTTTTTGAAAAAGTGGAGCAGCACCGTAAACCTGGGACGCTGATTACCTCCAATACTTCTGGTATTCCTATTCACTTGATGGCGGAGGGCAGGAGTGCTGATTTTAAAAAACACTTTTGCGGCACCCACTTCTTTAACCCAGCCCGGTACATGCGTTTGCTGGAAATCATTCCAACTCCAGAAACCGATCCAGCAGTAGTCGACTTTTTCTTGCATTTCGGGGATGTTTTCCTGGGCAAGCAAACGGTGCTCTGCAAAGACACGCCGGCGTTCATTGCCAACCGAGTGGGGGTATATGCGATGTCTAAAATCTACCAACTCACGTATGAGCTAGAGCTGGATATCGCAACCGTTGACAGCCTGACGGGTCCAGCAATTGGCCGACCCAAAACGGGGACTTTCCGTCTGGGCGATTTAGTTGGTCTGGACACAGCCGCACACGTGGTGGCAGGTTTACGACAGAACTGTCCTGAAGACGAGCAGCGGGCTACTTTCGAGCCATTGCCCTTTATGCAGTTTTTGTCCGACCACAAATTTCTTGGAAATAAAACGGGAAAGGGTTTTTATGAGAAAACAAAAGAAAAAGATGCAAAAGGTCGTCCGGTTGTCTTAGCCCTGAACCTGCATACCCTCGAATACGCCCCAGTCCAGAAGGCCAAATTGCCTATTTTGGAAACGTTGAAGCAAATAGAAGAACTACCCCGCCGGATTGCTGCCGTATTTAATGGAAATGATAAGGGGGCTGAACTGCTGCAACGTTCGTTTTTGGGCTTGTTTGCTTACGTGAGTAACCGTATTCCTGAGATATCCGACACCGTCTACGCCATTGATGACGCCATGCGCGCAGGATTCGCCTGGGATAAAGGCCCATTTGAGCTCTGGGACATGGTTGGGATCGCCAAGGGGGTACAATTAGCCACTGAGCGTGGGGAGCAAATTGCTCCATGGGTTCAACAAATGCTCGACCAAGGCCATACGCATTTTTACAAAACCGAAAATGGGGTACAGCGCTGTTTCCATCCTGGAACCGGTCAATATGAGCCAATCCCCGGTGCACAATCTATTGTAGTGTTGGATCACTTCCGAACACAAAAGCCCGTCTTCTCTAATGCAGAATGTACCCTGCACGATATTGGTGATGGCGTGCTTTGCCTGGAGTTCCACTCGAAAATGAATTCCATTGGGGAAGGCATTTTGAGAGGCTTGAACGAAAGTGTTCGCATCGCAGAAGAAGAGGGTTGGAAAGGCCTTGTCATTGGGAACAATGCCTCAAACTTTACGGTGGGAGCCAACCTGATGCTGGTTGCTATGTTGGCTTATCAACAAGAATGGGACGATCTGAACATGGCCGTTCGGCTTTTCCAAGATACTTCTATGCGGCTGCGCTATTCTGCTGTTCCGGTGGTGGCCGCTACCCAAGGTTATGTATTCGGCGGCGGATGCGAGCTGTCCATGCACTGCGATAGCGTGGTTGCCTCAGCAGAGTCGTATATCGGAGTAGTGGAAGTAGGGGTGGGATTGATACCCGGCGGAGCAGGAACTAAAGAGTTTGCCGTCCGAATCAGTGATGAAATTTCGAAGGAAGGGAATGTTCAAATTCCAGCACTGATCGAAGGATTCAGAACCATTGCGACCGCTCAGGTGGCCACCTCCGCGCACGAGGCGTTCCGATATGGATATTTACAGCCCGCTAAAGACAAGGTTTCTTTCAATACTGCCCGGAGTATTTCGGAGGCTAAAAAGGTGGTTTTGGAAAAAGCGACCAACTACGTGCAGCCCATCCAGCGCAAAGATGTCCTCGTGTTGGGCAGAACGGGCCTAGGGGCTTTGTACACAGCCGCACATTCCCTCTATCTGGGCCGATACGCATCTGAACACGACATAAAAATTGCAAAAAAAGTGGCCTTTGTCTTGTGTGGAGGGGACCTAACCGCTCCACAAAAAGTCAGTGAACAGTACCTGCTGGACCTGGAACGAGAGGCGTTTTTATCGCTTTGTGGCGAACAAAAAACGTTAGAGCGTATTCAGTTTATGTTAGAGAATGGTAAACCGCTTCGCAACTAAGGTATGCCAGTTGGGTCCAAATATTTAATTTCAGCTGGAGTTGTACTGATTTTGCTCGGGGTCTTGTTTTGGGTAGCCCAAGGCAGAGGCTGGGTAATCGGCAGGCTACCGGGCGATTTTTATTTTGAAAAAGGCAATTTTCGATTGTATGCGCCTCTAACCACCCTTTTACTGCTAAGCCTTCTGTTCAATTTAGTCCTGTGGCTGGTCAAAAAGTGGTTTTGAGCACTAAAAAGTTGCCCAATTCGTTTGGTTGCTGGAATGATTCGATTGCAAGCATAAGGGGTTTGTCCTTTTGGTTGTTAAAGTGAGCATACTAGAACAGAAAAGGGTCCTTTAGCCGTTCTTGGAGGAGCCGGTCTTGGCTGGTCGATTCATCTTGGTCCGGCTTGTTCTGATTTGTCTGGTTTGTGACTGGTACTATTTTACAGTTTGTTTTACCTTTGTGCTCCGTTTTTAGGAAAATAACACCTTTATGCACCACAAGACGTTTCGATTATTTCTTCTAGCACTGTCTTTTTGGACGGTTTCACAGGGGATTTTTGCTCAGGATAAACAGTTTACTCAGTTTTATGCCTCTCCACTTACGCTGAATCCTGCTTTAACAGGGGCGTTTGAGGGTCGCTACCGAGTTTCCTCTATTTACCGCGATCAGTGGGGAAGCGTGCTAGATGAACCTTTTCAATCGTACGCAGTGGCAGGGGATTTTCGGTTCACTCCCCGAAAAAAACGGGTAGTGGAGGATGCGATTGGCCTTGGGTTGGTATTTGATAATGACCGGATTGGGGTATTGGATTTTAATACCACGCAGATTGGTCTTTCACTCGCCTACCATAAATCCTTAAATGCTGACAATGATCAATATTTATCGGCTGGACTACAGGCAGGCATTACACAGCGAAACCTGAATTACGCCTCCTTGCGGTTTCATGATCAATTCGATGGGGTAAATGGTTATACGGGTGCGACGCAGGAAGATTTGCCCGGTAATAATTTTGCCTACTTGGATTTGAGCTTGGGGATAAACTACACTGCCAAGTTAGGGAAGCGGAGCAATCTTTTTGCAGGTGTCTCTTACCACCATTTTAACCAGCCCGTCATTGCATTTGATCGGACTGAATTGGTGACTGGAGAGCGTTTGCTACCGCGCTATTCCGCTCAATTTGCGGCAAATATGCCAATCGGTAGCCGCAGTACCCGAGTGAGCTTTCTCCCACGGGTCTTGGTATCCAGTCAGGGTACGCATTTGCAGACCAACGCTGGAACTAATTTTAGATTCGCCTTAGGAGAGTTTAGGACCTCTGCCTTTCACCTAGGATCTTGGTTGCGTCCCGTACGGAGCGAACAAAGATTTAACCTCGATGCAGCCGTGGTTTTGGTAGGTTTTGAGCTGAACAACGTCCTGTTTGGGATGAGCTATGACCTGAATTTACAGGCGCTCAATGCCAGACAGCGTCAGGGTGCTTTTGAAATCTCGATCGCCTATTTGGGAAGTTTTGAAAGCGAGGGAATCGCTTGTCCTAAGTTTTAGGGACTTTATTTTC
>CANHDG010000191.1 GCA_947459365.1 Saprospirales bacterium | reverse complement strand
TTGGCCAGCTTGAGCATCATTGGTGCTGCCATTGCAGGAACCACTGGAATTGGTAACGATCCCTGCGCTCCCGCCCATTTGTTGCACCATTGGACTATTAATATTCGTAAATAGCGCTCCTCCTCCTCCTCCTCCTCCGGGCCCAAAGCAGCGGTTAGCACCACTTCCCGAGGCATTTCCTCCATTTCCACCTACACAGCGCATTTGTAGATTCGCCGGTACAGTGCCTGCCTGCAGCCAGATGCTTCCTCCTGCTCCCCCGCCTCCTGCTCCATCACCGGCAGTGGTTTGACCCCGTTCTCCAGAAGCACTAAGAAGCGGAATTGCCCCGTTTATTTGCCCGGCTTCTACCAGAATAATGCCCCCACCATGGCCTCCATCGCTGTTGGGGCTGTTGTTGGCATGCCCACTTCCTCCACCCCCTCCCAAAAACAACCGTTCTGTGTAATTCCCAAGGGCTTTCCCTCCGAAACCGGGGTAGTATCCATCACAACCAAATGCACTGGGTTCGTCGTTGTCGCCCCCTGCGCCTCCAGCTCCTGCATTACTACCGCCTCCACCGCCCGAATTATGGTCATTACCCCCGCCGCCTGCGTTGGCAGGCGCACCCCTTCCAAGCTCCTGAGTAGCCGTTCCAAGCGCAATTCCCTCGCCCTTTACCCCGCCTCTCCAGTTGCCTGACCCATAAAAGTAACCAACTTCTGGTACTAACCAGGTACAGTTATTGTTGGGCGCCAGGTAGGAAGTCCCGCCTCGAAAGCCTGCTTTATCTGCCCAAATCGGGGCATTTAAGGTCAAGGTTCCTGTCACCTGCAAGGCAATCACTCCCCCCTTTTCGCCATCCCAAGGCAGGGCCTGCAGGGTATCCGTTACGATGGCATCGTCAAATGTGGGGAAGGTTACCACCTGAGCGACTGCTCCAGGTAAAACTGGGTAGCGAAGGCGCCGCTCCAAAAAAAGAGTGCCTGCCGACCGGGATTGGATCCGGATGCGTTCGATTCGACCCGCCTGTTTTAGGTCTAGGATATTGCCGTAGGAGGCATTATTTTCAGAGTTGATTTGTGCCCCTTGCTGGTGTAGTAGTAAGACCTCTGTCCCGGGGCGGAAACCAACGGTATCGCTGACCGACAGACGAGCGCTACAGGAGTCATACCCCGTCACGGCCGCGTATTGGTTGATAATGCCACTTAATGGAGTAGACTGGGCCATTAAGTGTTGGAGGCAGGAGAGGCAAAAAAACAGAAAAAAACAGCGTATTGGCATGGCTGGCAAAATAAAAATTGAGGAATGGGCGTTTAATTGAGTGTTTTTTTGCTGAACAACGCTCAAATTTTTCAGAAAATAATTTAACGTAAAAAGGAGGGCCTTCAAACAATGTTCGGCAAATATTGTTGGGTAATTTTTCTTTTATCAATTAAAATTACCCGCTCTTATTCTTGAAAAGCCGAAATTTTGGCCATCTTTCAAAATTTACATAGGTAATATCAAAAAATAATTGTTTAATATTTTTTAAGACCGTATCTTTGCGGGACATAATCCAAACAAAATAAAATTTTATCTATAATTATGTTAGCAGTGACTGAGAAACTTGATAAGATTGACCTCAAGATTTTAAAAATCCTTCAGGACAATAGTAAGATTACCAATTTAGATTTGTCTAAGAAAATTGGCCTTTCTCCAGCACCCACCTTGGAACGTGTTAAAAAACTGGAGCAGAACGATATTATCCAAAGCTACCACGCTAAAGTGAATCCAGTACAAATGGGTTTAAACGTTAAAACCTTTGTGTTGGTTACCTTGGCTTGGAAACAAGAGGATGCCTTGAACCGGTTCATTAGCAAAATCGAAAAAATCGATGAGGTCACTGAGTGCTACATCATTACTGGTGAGGCAGACTTGTTGATCAAAGTTATTTGCCGCGACATCCCAACCTATGAGCAGCTTCTTTTCAAGACCCTGAGTCAAATCGAAGAAATTGAGCGCTTGAAGACCCTGATGACGCTTTCAACGGCCAAAGAAACAAAAATTTTGCCTTATAACTACGATTAGTCCAGCTAATTTTTAGTCGCTAACTGGCAGTATGCATTGCTGCTGTTCGTTAAAAAGCCGCTTTAGTCGAAAGACAAAAGCGGCTTTTTCTTCGTATAACCGTAATACCCACCAAAAAAAAGTGGACCCGGCATTACGCGCGGTTCCACTAAACTAACCTGTTTCGTATGAAGCGTTATAGACGTTTAATGCCGCAAAGGTCCGTTTAGTGGCTGTTTATCACCGCATTCAGTGGGTTAAGTAAAGATTAAGTTTGAGCTCAAGGCCTTAGTAACTGGCGCACCAGGGGCAGGATTCGTTGGTTTAACCAAGCCCGGTATTGGATGGCCGATGGATGAAGGCCATCGGTGGCAACCCAGTCTGGCTGCTCCAATCCTTTTCGAGAAAGGTCCGTAACAAATAGGTAGTTTACGCCAGCTTGTAAAGCGGTGTTCCGCTTGATTTCATTCCATTGATCTATTTGTGCAGTGATTCCCGCTGGGCCACCAAAACCGGGGTAATTTTGTCCAAAGGGAGTGAATGCCCAATCGGGAATAGAAAGGACCAACACCCGCTCCGGTCGGTTACCTGCCCGTTCAATAGCTATCTGCAAAAGTTCTTCCAATTCAACTCGGTATTCCTCTGGATCTCGTTGTTGAAACTGGTTGTTTACTCCTACACAAAGCGTAACCAAGTCGAATGCTTTGGTTTGCACATCGGCCTGGTTCCGGTAGGCTTCCAACAGCTGATCCGTTCTCCATCCAGTTTGGGCAATCACCACGGGTTCTGTACGTTCAGTCGTGAGGCCAGCAGCCAATAAACTGTCTTTTAGTTGATTTGGAAAGTTGGTGGCCCAATCTATTCCCTGTCCTTTGGTGTACGAATCGCCCAGAGCAAGAAGGGCAACCGTGTCTCGACCATAGAGAGGAGGACCTATTTGGGGTGGTTTTTCCTCCGGACGGCAGGAAAAAAACAGGTTAATTACCGGTAAAAAAAGTAAGTATCGAAGCATAAAACAAGATTTGAAGAGAAAATCAAACAGAACTGGGCAAGATTAGTTCAGTTTCAAACAACTGTTGTACATTAGCAGGACCTAATAAGCGCATTGGCTCATTTGATTACTATGAAAAAAGCGATTCTGGTGGTTGGCTGGGTATTCATCGCCCTCACTTCAGGTTTGTCTACCCATATTGTGGGAGGTGAAATTACGTACACCTGTTTGGGAAATAGCCAATACGAGGTAAAATTGAGCGTTTATCGTGATTGTTTTAACGGGGTGCCTCCTTTTGATGATCCGGCTTCCTTGGGGGTATTTACTTCCACCGACTCCCTCTTATTCGCTGTGGAACTGGTTTGGAACCAGCAAGAGGATACCTTGCCGATTTATTTAAATAATCCTTGTTTGACCCGTCCACCCGACGTTTGTGTGCACCGCACCACCTACACCACTTTTCTGACCCTTCCTATTCGGCCGGGCGGTTACAAGCTCGTTTACCAACGTTGTTGCCGTAATCAATTGATTCGCAATATCCCAGACCCGCAAGCGGTGGGTATCACGATTATTTCGGAAATAAAAGACGAGTCGCTGGCGCTTTGTAACAGTAGTGCCGTCTATAACTATTGGCCGCCCTTGGCGATCTGTGCCCATGAACCGGTCGATTTTGATCACTCTGCCACAGATCCGGAAGGTGATTCGCTTCATTATCGATTATGCACCCCGCTTGACGGAGCAACTCCCGACGATCCGATGCCGCAGCCGCCTTTTGAGGGGCCTTACCTAGAGGTCATCTGGGCGCCACCCTATGGCTTAAGTAACCTTTTGGGGGGAGTGCCCTTGGCCATCGACCCCAACACGGGTTTTATGACAGGTGTACCCAACACAGTGGGGAACTTTGTAGTCGGTGTTTGTGTAGATGAATTCAGGGACGGTGTTCTGCTTTCCACCACTCGACGCGATTTTCAATACAATGTTTCTGACTGTGGTGTACCAGTAGCAGCTTTCACAGCACCCGTTCGTCAGTGCAATGATTTGGATGTGTCTTTTCAGAATTACACCGATTTAAACGATTTGGGGATTGTTAATTGGTATTTCGACTGGGCCAACAATCCCACTGTTTCCTCAACCGAGTTTAGTCCTTCCTTCACTTATCCCGATACGGGCCGGTATCAAGTGGCTTTAGTGATCAATCCTGGGTATAGTTGCAGCGATACCATCGTGCGGGATGTATGGTTGACTTCCACTACCGCCACAGCGGCGCTTGAGCTCGACTACCGCGCCTGCGATGAAAATGGTTTGCGTATCCGCGCCAATAACCTAAGTACGGATACGGTGTACAACCTCACCAGCGCGCAATGGCAGGTGACTGGTCCCGGCAACTTTCAGTTTACCTCCAGTTCCCTCAAACCGGAATTTACGGTAACGACTCCAGGGACCTATAACGTGTTACTTACCGTCACCAGCAGCAACGGCTGCTCCGACCAGATAACCCTTCCGTTTGATCTTCCGTTTTCGCCCGCGCAGGATCAGTCTGCAGCGTGGAGCATTTGCCTCGGGGACAGCATTGCCCTTTATCCAGATGCTCCTCCTGGCCTTGTGTATGTGTGGGAGCCAAATCCTGATTTTCAGGAGTTGGGAGCTCCCAACCCCTGGGTTGCTCCAGATACTACCCGTACCTACCTGCTTCGTATTAGTGATCCGGCCTTGCCTTGCACTTGGGAAAAGGAGGTGCTGGTTCAAGTCCTAGGTGACGGGCAGTTGTCGGCAACCGCCAACCCGGGCACTATTCTCCCCGGTGAAACCAGTCAGTTGGAGGCTTTTTTTCCTGGTCCAGCCATATACAGCTGGGAACCAAGTCAGACACTAAGTGATCCCACCCTGGTAGATCCTATTGCACAACCCACAGTAACCACTACGTACACGGTCCGCGCCACTAGTTCCTCAGGCTGTACACAAACCACCCAAGTGCAGGTGGTAGTCCTGAATCCAGTTTGCGGAGAGCCTTATGTATTTTTTCCGACTGGTTTTTCACCTAACGGGGATGGAGAAAATGAACGGCTAAAGATGGAAGGCCGGTTTGCCACGGAGGTTTATTGGATGATTTACAACCGTTTTGGAGAAAAAGTGTATGAATCCAATAGTTTGGAGGAATCTTGGGATGGGACCTACAAAGGTCAACCCCAACCTGCCGAAACCTACGGTTACTATTATCGAATTGTCTGTGCGGATGGGGTAGTGAGTGAACGAAAGGGAAATGTAACCCTGATTCGATAATTGTCCTAACTGCTCACAAATTCCCTTTTCTAATTTTTCTAGTATCCTTCAATACCGATTCTGCCAGTGGTACGTACCTGAACAGGATCTTTTTATTAGCAAAACACACCAACTGCTTCGTATGAAATGCTTTTTTGTTACTGTCTTTTTATGCTTTTCACTTCTGGTAAATGCCCAGGATAAAAAATGGGATGTGTCCAATCCCGGTGGCCTTGATTATCAATCCCATTCGTTTACGGTCACAGAAGGTACCTGGATGAACCTGGATGTTTCACCCGATGGACAGACCATTGCGTTTGATTTATTGGGGGATATTTATACCATGCCAATTTCAGGGAGGGAGGCAACCTGCATCCGAAGCGGCCTCGCCTGGGAAGTGCAGCCTCGTTTTTCTCCGGATGGCACTCAACTACTTTTTACTTCGGACGCCGGT
>CANHDG010000190.1 GCA_947459365.1 Saprospirales bacterium | reverse complement strand
GCACGCAACAGTGGCTTATACCGCCAAAAAAATACTGTTGACGAAGGGCCGCTACATTCCAGTTATAACAACCCTTCACGGGACAGATATTACCCTAGTCGGAAATAACAGGGCGTTTGCCCCCGTAGTCGAGTTCAGTATCAATAAAAGCGACGGCGTCACCGCCGTGTCACAAGCACTCAAAACCGATACCCTGCAATTATTTGAAATTGACCGGGACATTAGAGTGATTTACAATTTTATTGACTTCGAGCGTTTTAAGAAAACAAACAAAGATCATTTTAAAAAAATCATTGCCCCTGACGGCGAGCGAATTCTCGCACATACCTCCAACTTTAGAAAGGTCAAGCGAATAGAAGATGCCATCCGAATCTTTAAACGTGTCCACCAAGCAGTTCCATCCAAATTACTGATGATCGGCGATGGACCCGAACGACAAAACGCCGAACAGCTCTGCCGAGAACTCAACCTCTGCGACCATGTGCGATTTCTAGGTAAACAAGATCCAATTGAAGAGCTATTAGCTATTTGCGATCTGTTCCTGATGCCCTCCGAAAGCGAGTCTTTCGGCCTGGCAGCACTGGAGGCGATGGCTTGCGAAGTGCCTGTCATTTCCTCCAACGGCGGAGGATTGCCCGAGGTCAATCTGCATGGAATCACCGGGTTCCTAAGTGACCCGGGCAAAGTAGATGAAATGGCTAATTATGCCATTCAACTTCTAGAAAATGACGAAATGCTCCTCCAATTTCGGGAAAACGCCTTAAAACAAGCCCAACGATTCGCTTTAGACCAAATCTTGCCGGATTACGAGCGGTATTATGAGGAAATACTCCAATCCAGTCATCAAAAAGTAGACTAAAGCGCTCGCCTATCTTCCCAAAAGAAGCGTCTACATTCATCCATTCCACAGTACCTTTGAGCTCTAAACAGCTATTACCTTGATTCTATCCGATAAAAAAATTCTCGAAGCCATCGCCTCCGGCGAAATCGTTATCGAACCGTTCAGACCCGAATCCTTGGGAACGAATTCTTATGATGTACACCTAGGGAAACACTTGGCTGTCTACAGAGAACGTGTACTTGATGCTAAAAAGCACAACCAAGTAGAACATTTCGATATCCCTGAGGAGGGCTTTGTGCTCCAACCCGGCACCCTCTACCTTGGTGTTACAGAGGAATATACCGAAACCCACGGTGCCGTCCCTTTCTTAGAAGGCAAAAGTAGTATTGGCCGACTCGGTATCGACATACACGCCACGGCCGGAAAAGGCGATGTCGGCTTCTCCAATACCTGGACCCTCGAAATTTCCTGCGTCCAACCCGTTCGCGTCTATGCAGGCATGCCCATCGGGCAGCTCATTTACTTCGCAGTGGAGGGTGAAATTGAAAATTACTATAACCGCAAGCAAAACGCAAAGTATAACCAACGGACCACCCGGCCTGTTGAAAGCATGATGTGGAAAAATTTCGAATAATGCGCGCACTGTTATTCCTGCTCTTCATTGCCTCAGGTTGTGGAGACCCCAATATTCCCCTCGACGCTACCGCCCGCCGAAGGGTGGATTCCCTTGCTGCAGTAGGCGTGGGCCTTGCACGGCAACAACAAGACAGTATCTGCAGAGAACAACGCATAACGCTGCTCCCTGTGCTCATTGACTCGATAAAACAAGAACGAATAAGAGCTATCCAAGCTCAGCTAAATCAGATACCCCAATGAAGTATCAGCCGCTCCCTCCTTTATCAATCCCTCAACTTCCCACTAATTTTCATGGATCCATCCACTTGGATGGCTCCAAAAGTATTAGTAACCGAGCACTGATTATTCTACAACTCGCTGGCGTCGACCCGCTCTTTTATCTCTCCCACCTTTCTACATCTCAAGATACTCAAACACTCCTTCAGCTCCTTCAAGACCTACATCAAACAGAGCTTAACGCAGGAGATGCCGGTACCACTTTCCGGTTTATGACCGCCTTCCTCGTCCTTCAACCAGGAGAAAAGGTACTAACTGGATCTCCGGGTTTGCAAGCACGACCCATCGGCCCCTTAGTAGAGGCGCTCCGCCAACTCGGCGTACCGATCAAGTACCTCCAACAACCAGGTTTCCCACCGCTTCAGATCGGCACCCTTCCAACTCTTTCCTCCACTGAAAGCCACATTGCCATAAACGCCTCCATAAGCAGTCAATTTGTCTCTGCCCTGCTCCTGGTCGCTCCTCAACTACCACATGGTCTCACCCTTACGCTGGAAGGCCATAGTGTCTCAGCTCCGTACATTCAACTTACCCTCCAATTGATGAACTACTTTGGAGCTGAATGGGAAAAAACAGAAGATACCATTCGGGTGCTACCAGGCACTTACCAACCTAAACCATTTCAGATTGAAGCGGACTGGTCCGCAGCTTCCTATTGGTATAGCTTGGTAGCTATAGCAGAAGAAGGAGCGAGCCTTTCACTTTATGGTCTTCAATCTAGTAGCTGGCAAGGCGATGCTGTACTGCCTATCATGATGCGCAGCTTTGGGATCGAAACTACATTTGAATCAGACCACATCCACCTAAAAAAAGTAGGCCAGGCAAAACCGTTTTTTGAATGGGATTTTTTAGACTGCCCTGACTTGGCACCAACCCTAGCCGTTACCTGCGCTGCCACCGGGGTACAAGGTCTTTTCACTGGCCTCGAAACACTACAAATAAAAGAAACGAACCGGATTGCAGCACTTAAAAAAGAACTTGATAAGGTGGGAGTAACCTTCGTAAAACTCCCAGCTCATTTTAACAAAAAACAACCCGATAAAACATTCTATATGGTAGATGGAAAGGCCCACTGGGAACAGATACTTTCCATCCAAACCTATCAAGACCATCGAATGGCTATGAGTTTTAGCCCTCTGGCACTGCTCGGTCCCTTGCAAATAGAACAGCCCGACGTGGTAAAAAAATCCTATCCGAGTTTTTGGCAAGACCTTGACCAGCTCTTTCACAAGAAATAAGCAAAAAAAATCCCCAAATCCGATGCTAGACACCTGATTTGGGGAAATGACCGAAAGGTAGTCTCCCAGACTATAACTTTAGGAATATTTTCCTCTTGTACAAACTATAAATTGGGATAAAAATGATTCCTACATAAATCAAAGCATACGTGAAGGATCCAAATTCCAAGGAAAATCCTAGTGACTGTAGTCCATTCATCCAGCGAGTATTCAGGCCAGCAGTCCCACCAAAATCATTGTAAAACACCACGGTCATCATGCTAGCCAGTACATAAGCGGCAATTGCATTTGATCCAAAAATTCGCCCCACAGCCGTCCACTTTGTTTGGCCCATCACATCTGTCAGGACCATACTCGCCGCGAGCGATAGAGTAGCCAATCCTCCCGTGTGAAATACATAAGAACTCGTCCACAAATTTTTGTTGATGGGAAAGAACCAATCCCAAGCACCACCTACCACATATAAACCAAATCCTATGAAAAATAACCAAGTCAATTTATGGTAAAGCTCTTTGATCTCTAAAATTAATTTTCCGACCAACATTCCAATAATCCCCGTTACAATAGCGGGAAACGTACTCAATATCCCCTCCGGATCCCATGTCTCCTGCCATAACTTCCCTGGTAAGAAGCGACTATCAATGAAATGGGCCCAGTTTTTAATCGGAACCGACAAATCGGGGGAACCTATACCCGGCACTGGAACATAAGCCAATAGAATCCAATACCCTACCAGTAATCCAACACCCAGTTGAACCCAAAATTTCCAATTCGTGTACAAAAATAGCAAAGCACAAGCCAGAAACACCACCGAAATACGCTGCAAAACCCCCGCCCATCGAATACTTGAAAAGTCAAAATCAGGCCATAACCATAAAAATAACCCCACCCCATAAATCTTGAGACTGCGGACCACCACTTTCTTAACCAAGTCCCCCCGCTGGGCTCCTGCTTCCAAACGTCCGTGATAGGCCATTGTGATAGAAACCCCAACAATAAACAGGAAAAAAGGAAAAACATAATCTGTGGGCGTCGCCCCATTCCAGGGAGCATGTAAAAGTGGCGCATATACATGGGACCAAGAACCCGGATCATTCACGATAATCATCGCCATAATGGTGAAACCGCGAAGCGCATCCAATGCAATCAACCTAGAAGTACTGTTTGAAGCCATACATTAAGTTCGTTTTGTTTGAAAATCAGCCAATAATAATCTAATTTCCTTATTTTTGAAGGATAACCTCCTTGATCAGCGCGCAATATGAGGTATTTACAGGAATTAACCATGGAAGATTTGGAAATTTATATAAATACAATCACCTGACTAATACATTAATCCAAGATATCACATAACCATTAGCTCTGAAATTTAATATTGGAACAAATAGGATAAAAATTGCCTGCGGGGATTGGGACAATTCAAAGAAAAAGCACCGTTTAAAGTATAGATTACACCATTTTAAAAAATGAAAGTAATACTTCAAAAAAAAATAGTAAAACACTTAAACCAAATAAATGAGCTGTTGTTTATACTATCAAACAACACTGTTACGTATGAAAAAATCCTTTATCATCGGGGTTGCAATGAGCCCCCTCCTTTTGGTTATGGGCAGTTGCCAAAAGGACGAGTTGATCCCAGTCGCAGAGGCCCCATCAGCGGTAGCTGAGTATTTGAATCAACACTTTTCCGGTCAATCTATTCTCCAAATTACGAAAGACAAGGACGGCTTCACAAAAACATATGATGTCATTCTGGATGGAGGAATTACCCTCGAGTTTAACCGTAAATTTGAAATAATTGATATTGACGGAACCACGCAGTTGCCTGATAGTGTTATTCCTACTGCGCTGCTCGACTATGTAAAAGAAAAGCACCCAGAGAATTTCATCACAGACTGGGAACTAGAAAACAAACATCAGCAAATCAGTCTGGATAATGGCCTTTCCTTGGAGTTCGATCTTGATGGCAAATTTCTAAGGATCGATTCTTAATTATCAATCTTGAGCGTACAAAAAAAGCACTCTATCCTTCCATAAGAAATAGGGTGCTTTATTTATTTGGTCTACCACACACAACCTCTCAAAATAAAAAAACACCGTACTCAAAATAATCCCTTACCTTTGCAGTGTTATATTAGGATGTGTCAAATGCCGACTCAGTTAATCCCTTGACAAGCAGCTTATTCCTCGTGAGTGATGCGCTTCATTTGCTGGCCTGAATTTTCGATTTCAGTCGCTATCTTTCGAATGGAGTAACTTACTTCAACAAAGCCGCTTTAATTTGTTCAGGTTAAATTAGACCAACCCATTTGTGTGACGCACACATTCCATCCTTTTTCTGACTGATTGTCCTATAGATCGCGTCGCCGTCAGTCCTTTTTTAGTTTTATTTTGATGACTTTTGATCAAATTGGCTTAATTGAGCCAATTCTTAAAGCCCTTCAGCAAGAAGGCTACACCCACCCAACGCCCATTCAACAACAAGCCATTCCACACCTACTAGAAGGTAGAGATTTGTTAGGATGCGCCCAAACCGGAACTGGTAAAACCGCTGCATTCGCCATTCCCATTTTACAACACCTTTATTCAGAACCTCAACCAAGTGGCAAAAAACGCCCTATCCGGGCCCTTATTTTAACCCCAACCCGCGAACTTGCCATCCAAATTGATGAGAGCTTCGGAGCTTATGGAAGAAATACTGGTCTCCGCCATGCCGTTATTTTTGGAGGCGTTGGACAAAAACCACAAACAGATCAGCTAGAACGAGGAGTAGATATC
>CANHDG010000189.1 GCA_947459365.1 Saprospirales bacterium | reverse complement strand
GTAAAAACTGCCGAAGCCAAACTGTATGAATTTAATTTCACTATCAATATAACAAATATGAATCAATTTTTGATTGACCTAAAAAGTTTGGTAAAAAACCACTGGAAAACCATTTTTCTTATTGTTTTAGTAATTTGGCTCTTTACAAATTATACAGATATTAAAACAGGTATAATGGATGCTTGGAGTGGGAAATAGCCTTTAAAACTGCAACATGCAATGAAAAAATCAATTTTATTTTTTTCGCTAATCAGTTCAACTGCTGGCGCAGTACTTGCCCAAGATTCTGCGCCAGTAAAAAATCAATTTGGGGTCACACTATCTACCACCATTTATGGATTCCAAGAGAGCCTAAATAATGCTGGTGTAGGTGGAGGTTTATACGGTCAAAGAAAAATATCCAATAGGGTTTCAATCTTTGCTGAGATTAACTGCTCAGATCGGAATTTTGGAAATTTGGCGATCAAGCCAGGCTTCAGTGGAGAACTTACAATACGCAATTTAGCGATCTCTTTTGGACCCATGTTCGACATGGGAAAGAACGGCAGATTAAGTATTGGGCTGGTAGAAAATTATTTGTTTAGATCAGCGCTTAAAACCTCTGTTGAGACCAAGGATTTAAGTGCTGAAACCGTTAATTACTCTTCTCTATTTTTTGATTTTCGAAAACCAGTTTACAAAGAACTCATGGTAGGAATTAGGTATGATCGGGGACTAAATTCGATTCTTAAAAATTTGGATAAAAAAGTGAGCAATTTTTCCGTTAATTTAATACTCCTTATGGGAGAAAAAAAATTAGAGCAAGAATGTCTCAACCCCTTTCATCTTAAGTCGGGTATTATCCATTAATTTCTAGAGGGTTCCAAACGGGATCTACGCTTTGAAGCTGTCTTGTTTGGTATGAAGTGAAACCTAATGTTGGAAAATTATACGTTGGGAAAATACAAGAGGAGAAGTATTTATCATTCTATTATGGCTGCCATCTGCAGGCCTGCCTTCTCCGGCTTAAGCTCAGATTCGTTCTGTGAACTGTACTTTTTCTCCTCGGTCCTGTCTGATTAGATTATTTTTGAGCTGGGGAGGGCGTACTCAGTGCGGTCGTCAACTTGGCTGTGCTATTTTTTTATTTTATTTGAGTAGAATAATATTTTTTAGCGCTTTGGAGTTTTAAAACTGATTTTTTTGACCAATAGTTGTCCTTTTATAGTTATTTTTAGTAAGAGTCGGAGAGTGATAGGTAGTTAAGTTTAAATAGTGTGATAATAAATCTCCAACTTAGACCGGTATATGTTTGTTTAAAATAAATTCTCATCTTGCAACTATTATCAGCGCAATTTATGATAAATAAACGTTAGCAATGAAGTATAGTAGTTTGTTATTATTATTATTTATGGTGGTTAATTCGAGTGCGCAACAAATTAAACCGATTACCAAATTGGAAACTGTGTACATAGATTACAATGGTAGGGAGGTGAAGGCAAGAACATTACTTGTTCAATCTCGGATTCCGATGTCAATTAAGGACGCATGGCGCAATGTAAAGAGCCCGGCCCTGTTGGAATTTGTAGCAAAGGGGATGGTAAACTTCAAATTTGTGGGGGAGATTTTACCAAAACAATGGCAGGTAGGAAGAACGTATGGTGTTAGAATGCGAATATTGGGGTTCATCCCTTTTGGGGGGATTCATTATCTCTTTATTGAAAAAATAGAAGAAGATAATTTCAAAATATCAACTAAAGAATGGGATAAAGGTGCAAAGGTTTGGAACCACCAAATTGCCATGCGAGATATGGGTGATGGTAGTACCTATTACGAAGATTCCATCACAATTTATGGGGGATGGATGACAATGGTTATTACTTCTTTTGCTAAGAGATTTTATATGCATAGACAGCGGCGGTGGCAGTTAGTAGCAGCAAATAATCTTCGCTTTGGGGAATAAGAATCCTTCATTCTTCCGTAGATTGAATCACCACAGTTATGAAAATTAATATGTCAATGCCTAGCAGACTAAAGCCCTTCTTCAGGGAAGAATTAGAACAGGCCGATGTCTATTTTTCTAGGAACGAATATAGGTTAAGCTGGTATCACCTTGAGCGTGCGCATATCCTTGGTCAACCCTACCCTTATCCTCATACGCTAGTTCATTGGAAAATGTTACTTTTTGGTATTAAGATAAAGGACACCAGAGAAATAGTTGGCCAAATTCCACGTTTGGTGGTCGGTGGAATTAAATCCTTTATTGGAGAGATCCCGGTTGGGAATACTGGTGGAGCGAATATTGCACCGCTGAAAAGGTTGGAGCTTCCAGTCGAATTGAAGCGAATCATGGATGAAAATAAGTAACGGAAACGGATAACTCCCATCCGCGTAGGGAGGTTCAGTTGTGTATGTTTTGACCTGTTGGGCTACAACTATACAATCCCAATTTCCTAGTTAGATCGACATTCTTTTTTCCAGCCAATAAAATCCGCCTAGCGTGGCCAATGCCAGGGCGATGGCGCTTGTCCAAAGTGCGGGGTATCCCCAGGCAGCGATGAGTTGGGTGCCGAGCAGGGGAGCCAATATATTAGCTACGGAGTAGGATAAACCGAACATAGCCAGATACTGGCCTTTATTGGGGCGCTCTCCTGCGCGCCGGTACACCAGGTTGCTGGAAAATGGCATGACGAGTATTTCCCCGATTGAAATAAACAGCATATACAGGCAGGTGACTACCAAGGCACCGAGCGGGAGTAAAAAGACCAGGTAGCTGATGGCATAGGCAAGAATGCCCCATCGAACTAAGTTGAGCATGGTTTTTTTGCCTTCTGCAAAGAAAATAAAAGGCATTTCGATTAAAAATACAATGGCTCCATTAAGTGCCATAGCCCAGCCGATGCTGCTTTCGTTCCATTGATAGGTTTCTTTAAAAAAAACTGGGACGGTCCAAATCAGTTGCATAAAGACCATGGCTCCTAGGAAGGTAAGGAGTGTAAAGGCAATAAAGGGCCTATCGCGATACGGTGAATCACCGATCACTGGGGTGGTTTCTCGGGTTACTTCAGACTCTGCTTTTGCTACTTTTCCAGGTTTTAGCAGGAGTCGGAGGGCCACGGCAGAGAGAAGACAGGTAATTCCATCGGCCCAAAATAGCCATTCCCAACCCATTTTTCCAGCTAGAATACCACCTAGGGCGGGCGCCAAGGTAAAGCCTAAGTTGAAGGCCATCCGCTGTAGGGAAATTGCTCGAGTCCGAGTTTCAACGGTCGAGTAATAAGCAATAGCCACTTGATTGGCGGGACGAAACATTTCTGCCACCAAGCTCAGCGTAAATACGGTCAGGCAAAGCGTCCAGAATTCCTTGACCCACACCATTCCAATAAGGAGCAACCCATTTAAGGCCAGAGAGCCTAATTGGATTGGATAATAGCCAAATCGGTCGGTGGCTATCCCACCGAGCCACATACCTAAAAGGGCACCGAGTCCAAAACAGGTCATCACGTATCCCGCCTCTTTGATGTTAAATCCGAGGTGCGTGGTGAGGTATACCGATAAAAAGACAAGGACCATACTCCCGCAGCGGTTGATCAGGTTAACCGCTGAAAGCAGCCAGGCCCCTTTAGGGATTCCTTGAAAAGAGAGGAGCCAATGTCGGAAAAAGGTTGATAACATACAGGATTATAGGCATTTAGCAGAAAAGTTGTTTTCTCTGCAAAAGAAAAGGCGAAAAAAGCAATGGGAGGTATCGGGTAAAGGGTTTTTTGCTAACGTCGTCGCCCATCAAAAAGTTCCAGTGAACGGATTAAGTTGATGTGAAAGATTCTGGAGCGGAGGCGTCGGATAGTAAAAGGGCTGCTCGGGCCTTCTTCAGTGCCTCTGGGTGGGCTTGTTCTTCTGGAAAACGATTGGCAAATTTGGCGAGCGCTGTGTCCTTTAACAGTTGTTGAAGCACCGTTTGTTGGTCGGATGACAACGGTAAATCGGCCAAGAGGCGTATAACCGCCTCGTCGCCTAAGTGAATGGCGTTGCAGTTGTATTGATCGGATAGAAAAGTGCGCACGATTTCCGACAGGCTGGCATAATAGCTCTGGAGCTGTCCGGATTGCCAGGGGGCTTGTTTTTCGAGGAGATCTAATTTTCGAGTGGCGAGTTCTTTAGGGGAAAGCTGGGTAGATCGAAAAAGTGGATCGCCGGTTTTGCGCAGTATTTTTTGTAAGAAAAAAACGAGTACAGCGACAATGACTAGGATGATTAAGGCCCAGATCCAAGCCTTGTAATCGCTCCAGTTCTTGGGTTCTGGGTGGATTTCCTTGATATCGGAAAGGTCTTTAAGGTTGTTAGAGGGGATTGGGGTAGCGATAATGGTTAGCCGGGCGGTATTGGTTTGAACGGTTTCTCCGGAGGATAGACGGATGGTAAGTGGGGGTAATTCGAAGGTGGCAGAATCGAAAGCGATCCATTCGAGGGTAGCTTCCCAGCCCTGATTGGTTGGTTTCCATGGGGATTGGGAGAGTTGGTTTTCTTTTGGGAAAAATGGTTCCCAGTTTTCGAGATGGACGCGTTCGGGAGCTTTTTCTTTTACGAGCAGGTGTGCTTTGATGCGTTCACCGGTTTCCACGACCGCGCTATCAAAGGAAAGGATTGCCGTCTGTGCTTGGACAGACGGCAATCCGAACAGAAGTAAGCCAAAAGCGAAGAAGTAAAGTTGCTTGGCTTGCATTGATAGAGTAAGGTGGTTGAAATTATTTAATAACCCGGATTTTCATTTTCACGTCTTCCACAGGACGGTCATTGGGTCCGGTTTTGACTCCAGCGATTTTATCGACGATTTCCAGCCCTTCAATGATTCGGCCGAAGACGGTGTAGTCGCGGTCGAGGAAGGGAGTTCCGCCCAGTGTTTTATAGGCTTCCCGTTGTTCGCTGGAGTATCGGAATCCTTTTTGTGCTTCTAACATATTCAGCTGGTCGTCACCGATGGGTCCACTACCTTGAACGATATAGAATTGGGAGGCGCTGGAGGCCTTTTGTGGGTTACCATCTCGGGCGGCAGCTAAGGATCCCTTTACATGCACCAAGGAGTCAACGAATTCGGCTGGAACTTTGTAGCTGGGGCCACCGAAGCCAAGTTGCTGACCTGGTTTAGCTCCGCGGGAGTTCGGGTCGCCGCCTTGCACCATGAATCCGGCGATGACGCGGTGAAACAACAGGTCATCGAAATAGCCTTCTTCAGCTAGTTTGACGAAGTTATCGCGGTGTTTTGGGGTAGCGCTGAACAATTCAGCGATCATATTGCCTTGGGAAGTTTGGATTTCGATGAGGCAACGTTCAGGAGCGGTTACTTGCATAGTTTGTTTGTATGTGGTAGTTTTGTTTCCGGCGGTTGCTTTTAGGACTACATTAAAATTGCCGGAGTGCATGTATCGGTGGGTGGGGTTCGCTTCGGTGGAGACAGCGGAGCCATCTCCGAAGTCCCATTCATATTGATCTGCTTTGATGGAGGTGTTAGAGAATTGGACAGTAGCAGGTGCTGCTACTTTTTGTTGGGGAGTGGTGAAGCTTGCTTTTGGTTTGACGGCGCAAGCGCTCAACAGTGTCAGGCTAGCGAAGGTTACCAGAACCAGGGTGTTTTTCATGGAAAAGTAGTTGATGAATCGATTCAGAAAAGGACTTGGAGGACTAAGATGGTCGTTTCCAAGTTAAATGGTGGCACAAAGGTCGGTATAATTTTACCAGATCAATATACTTTTTGTCCTTTTTTAAGCCAGACGCCCCAGCTGCGGTTGTAGGCGT
>CANHDG010000188.1 GCA_947459365.1 Saprospirales bacterium | reverse complement strand
TCCCATTTCCATTTAAAAAAATAATAATATGTTTGACCGCAAACAGGTCGTCGAAGATTCGACGAGTCCAGGTGGTTGGGTCGTCTCCGATAGGGAAGATACCGGATCGGATGTAGGAAAAATCCTGCATACGTTGCGGCATTACCTACCAACCCAGACCCCACTCAAGGACTTTATTCACCATAATTCGCTTCATGCTTTTCAAAATTTATCCTTTTTTGAAGCCTTATTCAAAGCCAATCGGCTGTTTGGATACAACACCACCCTTAGTTTGGAGGAATACCGCCGCTTGTTTAAAAGCGGCCGAATTCAATCGGGGGTACTTAGCCGAATAATACAAGAGAAAAAAGGCGCAAATAGCTTGGATGCCTGGATGGAATTATGCCTTCACCATTCCTTTCCAAAGCCTGAGCCCGCTCTCATTGGTCGTTTAAGGGAGTTTTGGAAGATCCGATACCAGCTGGACCTCGACAATGCGGTTCAGCCCACCCTATTCAGGATTATCGGCGCGTATTTGGATCAAGGAATTGCTTCTCGGCATTTTCCTTTTGAGCAAGAAGGCCTACTCGCTGCGCTTAGGAAGGTAGAGCAGAACAGTTTTACCAGTTTTTTCCAAACAGACACCGTACGAGCCCTGCTCCTCGACGAACAGGTGGGTATAAACGCCTTGTTAGACCAACTGGTAGGCAACTCTGCTTACTACGAACAATACCTTTTCGATCAGCAATTTTCGCACAAAGGATGGTCAGGTATGGTGGCTATCCTGGAGGAAAAACCGGAGAGCCTTTTGTACCCCAAAAAAATCAGCTTGGAAGATTTTGTCCAGCTGGAGCTCTTGCTGGAGTTGGATGTACTAGAAGCGCAGCGACCCAACCGTTGGGAACCGCTGGGGAAAAACATCCCATTCCCTCCGATTTGTTTGAAGGAGCACCTTCCATTTACTGCACTGCAGGAAGTATTGCAAATTTGGCAATTAGCCTTTGAGTGGAGTTATTATGATGGGGTTTTGGCGGGGGTAAAGCAATTAAAAAAGAGTGGGAACCCGAGTGATTCTACCGAAAAAAGCTTCCAGTCTATTTTCTGCATTGATGAGCGGGAATGCTCTCTCCGGAGGCATTTAGAAGCCAGCGATCCCGCCTGTGAAACCTTGGGATGCCCCGGCTTTTTTGGTGTGGAGTTCTATTTCCAACCGGAGAACGGACGTTTTTACGAAAAACTATGTCCGGTAAATGTTCAGCCAAAGTACTTGATTAAGGAAAGTGGAGGGGGAGCGTCTCGCAAGCGGGACGCGCTTTATCACCAGAGATCCCATCATCCGTTGCAGGGTTTTTGGGTTTCGCTTTCGCTCGGATTGGTTTCCGCATTTAAACTGACGGGAACCATTTTCCGACCCAAAAAGAATGCGGCGCATTCCGATGCCTTTGCGCACATGCACCTTACTGGCAAGCTGAGTATTGAAAATACCGGTCTAGATCAGCGGGAAAACGGCTTACAAATTGGCTTTACGGTAGAGGAAATGGCGGATCGTGTGGAGAAATTATTCCGAGGGATTGGACTCACTCACTCTTTTGCACCCATCGTATACGTGGTTGCTCATGGATCCAGCAGCGCCAACAACCCTCACCACGGTGCATACGATTGTGGGGCCTGCAGTGGCCGGCCTGGATCTGTCAATGCGAGGGTCCTTGCCTACATGGCGAATCACCCCAACGTTCGGGCGCTTTTGGCCTCCCGAGGACTACCGATTCCAGAAAAAACCTGGTTGGTAGCTGCCCTCCATGATACTTCCGCAGAGCTGATTGCCTTTTATGATGAAGAACAAATTCCGGTCGAGCTGCTAGAGGATCATGAAACCAACAAAGTGATTTTTGATCGGGCATTGGACCTAAATGCCCGGGAGCGATCCACCCGTTTTGCCTCCATTGATAGTACGGGCGACTTAAAAAAGATCCGGACGGCTATTCAAAAGCGCTCTGTTTCCTTTTTTGAACCTCGTCCTGAGCTTGGGCACGGCACCAATGCACTTTGTTTTGTAGGGCACCGAAGTTTAACCAAAGGATTGTTTTTAGATCGGAGGGCCTTTATGAATTCCTATAATTACCAAACCGATCCGGAAGGGATTCTGTTAAAAAATGTGATGGACCCGCTTCCTCCCGTCTGTGGTGGAATCAACTTGGAATATTACTTTTCAAGGGTGGACAATGAGCGTTTAGGCGCAGGTTCCAAATTACCCCACAATATTAACGGCCTAATTGGCGTAACGAACAGCATTGATGGAGACCTCCGCCCGGGGCTTCCACTCCAGATGGTGGAAGTACATGACCCCGTTCGATTATTGATTTTGGTAGAGCATTTTCCGGAAGTGGTGTTGCGAACCATTCAGTCCTCGGAGAGCCTTTATGAATGGTTTCTCAATGAATGGGTGCATTTGATGGCTATTCATCCCACAAATGGAACGTTTTACTATTTCCACAAAGGGGTATTTCAGCCGTATGAGCCTTCGGTTCAACAACCTCCTGAGCTCGATCACCTGAAGGCACTGCTGCATCGAAGCCATCCGAAGGTAGCCAGTTATATTGAGCACTCTACCAAAGAAAACCTTCCTGTTCACCTGGTAAAACCGACGCAGCATGGAAACTAACCTAATTGTTTTAGTACTTCTACCTTTGCTAGGCGCATTCTTGAGTTTAGTTCCGGACCGCCACCAGGAAAAGCGGCTTTTTTACTTGACCGCGACTACCTTGGGCTTATATTTAGCTGGGTTAATTTGTTTAGGAGCCGGCTGGGCGGCCGGAGAGTTTCAGCCATTGACCGCCAAGGGACCTGATCTCTACCATTCAGGAGCCACCCACTTTTCGTTGGAGTTTATGGCAGACCATATTGGGTTGCTTTTTTCGGGGACAGCTGGAGTATTGACGCTGCTGGTAGCGATTTTTAGCCGGTATTACCTTCATCGGGAACGAGGATTCAAGCGCTTTTTTAACAACTTATTGTTCTTTTTTGGAGGGGTAAATTTCATTGTGTTGGCGGGAAATTTTGAGACCCTTTTTATCGGATGGGAAATTATTGGAGCTACCTCCTTTTTTCTGATTGCCTTTTACAGAGATCGGTACTTGCCGGTAAAAAACGCTTTAAAAGTGGTCTCCTTGTACCGGCTTGCAGATGTTTCTCTCTTGCTTGCCATTTGGTTGATGCACCATGTTTTTGGTCGGAGCATTCGATTTGAAGAGTTGTATGAGGGAGTTGAATTGCACTTTGGTGACCATGGGTATCTGGCGGAGGTGACTATTTTTCTTTTGTTGCTATTGGTAGCGATGGTTAAATCTGCTCAGTTTCCCTTTTCCTCCTGGTTAGCGCGAGCCATTGAAGGTCCGACAAGTTCCAGTGCTATTTTTTATGGTTCCATTTCGGTACACATGGGGGTGTTTTTATTGTTTAGAACGTACCCGCTTTGGGGACAAGATGGAACGTTTAAGGCGGTAGTCGTGGCGGTGGGATTATTAACCAGCCTAATCAGCACCCCGATTTCCAGGGTACAGTCTACGGTAAAAGCGCAGATAGCGTATTCATCTATCGCGCAAATAGGGCTTCTTTTGGTGGAGATAGCGATGGGATGGCACACCTTGGCTTTGGTCCATTTTCTGGGTAACTCTTTTTTAAGAACGTATCAGTTTTTGGTATCGCCCTCTGTATTGAGCTACCTGATTCACGATCAATTTTTCAACTTTATTCCACCACAGCCGCTTCGGGGCAACCGTTGGCTGAACCGGATTCGATTGAGTATTTATGTGCTTAGTTTGAAAGAATGGAACATGGATAAATGGCAGCGGCAGTGGTTATGGAACCCACTTAAAAGGGCCGGGAATTACTGGTTGTTTATCAACTGGAGGTGGTTGTGGGCACTCTTTACCCCCTTCTTTTTGCTGGGCTTAGCGGCTGTGTATTTCCGAGATCAGCTGCCACCTAGTGCATTGGGGTTTCTACCGGAGACCTATTCGATCATCGCACTGATCCTTGCCTTGCGCTCCTTTGTTGAACGCCAGAGCAGCAGTATTGCTTGGGGCTTATTGTTGTTCAACCAACTTTACACCTCTCTATCGATTGGTCTGAACGAACAATTTGATTACGGCCAAGTTCACCTGTTTTTGAGTGGGGTAATCCTTTGCGGTGGTATTGGAGCCTATTTATTACATCAATTGAAGGCTACTGGCAACGGATTAAGTTTGGATCGATTCCATGGGCATGCCTACCGGTACCCACGGGTAGCTTTGCTCTTTGCGATAGCTAGTTTGGGGTTATCGGGCTTTCCGATCACTCCTACGTTCATTGGCGAGGATTTGATTTTAGGGCATATTCACGAAAATCAAGTACTTTTAACTGTGTTAACGGCCAGTAATTTAATTATTGACGGATTGGCGATCTTTCGAATCTATGCCCGCTTGTTTTTGGGCCCCAACCCCCTTCATTCCAATGTAACGGCTCAACGGGCCTCCTAATTCTACTATTTAAAATTTTTATATGCAAAATAAACAAAAAATAGCCCTTCAGGGTGATTTAAATAGTCAACATGAAACCCTTGTGGCCGATGCGACGGCGGGTTTTGTTGTATTTTTATTGGCGCTACCATTAAGTTTAGGGATTGCCAAGGCTTCCGAATTTCCTGCCATTATGGGCTTGGTCACGGCCATTATCGGGGGGATGGTGGTCAGTTTTTTTAGTGGTTCCCAATTGACCATCAAAGGCCCTGCTGCCGGATTGATTGTAATTGTGGTTGGCGCGGTCAATGAGTTTGGTGGAGGGGAGCAGGGGTGGCATTACGCTTTGGGAGCCATGGCGGTGGCAGCCCTCCTTCAGATTGGTTTTGGCGTATTTAAGTTGGGTCGCCTGGTCGATTTTTTCCCTTTATCGGCCGTTCATGGAATGTTAGCAGCGATTGGAATGATCATTATTGCGAAGCAGATTCCGGTTTTGTTGGATATTGATCCTGCTGTTACAAAAGGAAAGGAGCCCTTGCACTTGCTAATGGAGGTTCCGCACTTTTTAACCCATTTGGACCCTAAAGCAACGTTAATTGGTATTGTTTGCCTGTTTATCATGTTGATTTGGCCTTTTTTGGATCATCCGATTCGAAAAATCCCTGCGCCCTTAGTCGTTTTACTGTTTTCCATACCGGCGGAGTTGATGCTGGATTTTCAGCATACTGAGCCTGCGTATGCTTTGGTGAAAGTGGGTAATTTGATGGATAGTATTCAGGTAAACTGGGATTTTGGTGGACTGGCACAGCCTTTTATTTTTGGAAAATACGTAGTAATGTTTGCCTTGGTAGGTAGTCTTGAATCGTTACTCACGGTCAAGGCCATTGACATGATGGACCCACAGAAGCGGAAATCGGATGCCAATAAGGACCTGATCGCCATTGGAATCGGCAATTTATTGTCCTCTGTTTTCGGTGGATTGCCTATGATTTCGGAAGTTGCCCGTTCTTCTGCCAACGTAAGTAACCAAGCAAGAACCCGTTGGGCCAATTTTTTCCATGGCTTTTTTCTGTTGTTATTTGTTTTGACTGCTGTCAGTATGATTGAGTTAATCCCCAATACTGCCCTGGCAGCGATGCTCATCACAGTAGGTATTCGGTTGGCGCACCCCAAGGAATTTGTTCGGACCTTTCGAATTGGAAAAGAGCAGTTGTTGATTTTTGTCGTGACCGTGCTGTTTACCTTGGCCACCGATTTGTTGGTGGGTATTTTTGTAGGAATCTTTACGGAAATCCTGATTAATATTTATCTGGGGAAACCCATAAATGTGATTTTGAAAGC
>CANHDG010000187.1 GCA_947459365.1 Saprospirales bacterium | reverse complement strand
GGCGTCACCTCTAGGTTGTTACCTGTTAACACCCCAACGCCAGTAACCTGAGATGGCTGGGCCACTACCGCTTGTGCAGTTGCTAAGGTACCTTGAGCATCCAAAACTTCATATAAATTTGGACCTGGGGCAACGTTCGTAAAGACCGCGGTGCTTTGCCAAGCCCCGCCGTTCAATCGGTATTGAAACGGAGGAACACCACCAGTTGTGAGCACTGTTACTTGCTCTACCACTCCGGTGCAGGGGTTAGCTCCTTCCGAAATTAACTCCAAAATCGCCAATGCTTCCACTGCCACAGTCGCCTCCACCGAAATACTACAACCATTGCCATCTATAATGGTAACCACATAGGTTCCATTTGATAAACCACCAAAAATTGGGCTATTCTGCGCAGATGCACCATCCAAGCTATAAAGGTAGGATCCTGTACCGCCCGAAACCGTTACGGTAAGTACGTTTAAGTTAACCGCTACGGAAGCCAATAGCTCATCGGCTTGCGTCAAAGTAATAGGCGCAGTAGTAGTGGTAACACCTATGGCGTCTTTCACCGTGACCACATAAGTGCCAGCCGTCAATACTGTAAAGGTATTGGACAGTTGGAAATCAATTCCATTAATACTGTACTCATAAGGAGCAGTTCCGCCGACAGAGGTCACCGTCAAGCTACCTGTGCTGGCACCGAAGCAAGAAATTTGCCCGCCAGAAGTAGCTACTGCCAATAAAGTCGCTGAGGAGACCAACACTTGTTCGGAAACAATACATCCGTTGGCATCCCGAACGCTGACCATGTAGATTCCATCTGCCACATCGGTAAATACTGGATCTGTTTGGTAAACGCTGCCATCCAAGCTATACTCCAATCCAGGTGTTCCTCCCGTGGCGTTTAAGGTAACCTCATTGCCACTCACAGTGGTCTGTAGCGCCAAAACCTCGGGATTGATGAGTTCAAGACCACTAATGGTTTGAACAAAGCCTAAATTATCCGTTACCACCACCTCATAAATCCCCGCTGTCAACCCGCCAAATAGGCCTGTAGTCTGTGCGGCGCCACCATTTAAACTGAAGGAATAAGGCGCTGAACCACCACTCACAGATACCATAATTGCACCGTTGCTATCGTTATAACACTGAATTTCAGCTGAAACGGTAGCGCTTGCTAGAAGCGTATTCTCCACAACTTGAATCTGGAAAGTCTGATTATACACCCAGCCCCCATTATTATTGTCCAATAAATCAAACTGAAATGAGTCTGATGTCGCGCTGTTTCCATTATGTACGTAGGTAATCAGCCCAGCATTGATGTCCGCTTGAGTAAAGCTGGAGCCCAATCCAAGGGCTACCCCATTTAAGAAGAGCTGCCCACTTTGTGGAACAGAAAGCAACACAAACTGAACTTCAGCCGCTGTACCGGATGCTTGTCCTTCCAGAAGGCTATTTAAAAGGGTTCCAGTTCCGCTTTGAGCAACGATCAATGGTAAATTGACCAAAAGTTGGCCTTCTCCCACCTCTTCAATCAAGCATAGTGAAATGCTCCAAGCATTGATGGCTCCTTCATCCTCCCCAGGATAGCTGTCATTGACTTGCAGCGTCCATGTTCCAGCAGCCAATTGACCATCCAAAGTGCTCAGCGACTGAACCGCTTGATAATTTCCGGAAATAGCAGGAGCCGTGGCGTTACAAGCTGCTTCCAGCGTAGCCGCTGTCTGAGCTGCCTCATCATCGAAATTCACCTCAATATTGTCCCCGTTACATCCAAAATCCGATGCCGGGTAACCTGGACGATCAAATAATACTACAGAAGTACCCATTGGACTCACCAACTTGGCATCTATATCTCCCAACCAGCTGTGCGCAATCACTACAGATACGTTCACATCCGTCACTGCCACTGTCGCAGGAACCGTCAGTGTAGAGGATACATTGACCGCTCCATTCACATCAATTGCCACCGGTACATTCGTACTAGAAAAAGTCTGGTTGCAGGACTCACCCCCAGTCTGAAAAGCAAAAACAGGTCCGTAGGAGGTTTCATCACAACTATTCAAGGCTTTTACGCGCCAGTAATAAGGAGTTGCGGCACTAAGTAAGGGTGTCATAGCACTGGTAGTTGCCGAATTCAAGCTAATAACAGAACCTGCTGGAAAGGATGGATTAGCAGAGATTTCCACTACATATCCACTTGCAAATCCCACCGTCTCCCAACTTAGTGCAGCAAGAGTGGAAATCCCTGTAGCTCCATCCGCTGGCACTTGCGGAGTAGGTGCAGCACTCGGTGCTCCCGGCAAAACCGTCAGCTGTACCGATAAGTTTTGTGTTATGTTAGCGGCAGTCCCGGTCACCTGAAGCGTATAGGTACCTGCCATGGCAGGGGTCAAATTGGAGATGCTTAAGGTGCTGATCCCCGTTGGAACCACTGGATTGGAGCTCCAGCTGACCGTTTCAGGAGCAGGCGCACCCGTCACCACCAATTCTACCGGTGTATTAAAACCAACCAAACCAGTTACATTCAAGTTAACTGTTGCTGTCTCTCCCGCACAAACCGTCACATTGGTAGTATTGCTAGAAAAAACAAAGGTGGGGGTAGGAGGTAATTGGATACTAAAATTGGCATTGGAAATGTCAAAGAATATGTTCCCCACCGCTTCCACTTTCACCCGGCAGGTGTTGGAAAGGTTATCTGGAACTGTAACGACGGTAGATCCGGAGTTAGGAACGCTCGCTGCCAAGACTATAGGATAGGTAAAACCACCATCGGTTGACAAGGAAATTTTCACATCACTACAATTAACGGGCGCAGCGGTCGTGTTGGCCACGTCCCAGGTCACCGTTTTCTGCTCTCCAACATACCAAACAGTATTGGTGTTTGGAACAGTCACTAGGAAAGGACCCGCAGTGCCCGCCACCGTAATCGCTGAATTATCTTCATCTGTACAGCCTCCAGCAGGATGGTTATCGCGCACCACCACCCGGAAATTCATCGTTCTTGCAACTCCCGGTAACTCCTCCCAAGTAGAATTGGTATTGGTAACCAAATCCGGCAACCTCGGGAAAAAACGGGTTGGAGAAGCAACAGGATCATACGAACGGAAAAGAGGGCCACCCGTGCTGGTAGATACCGGCGGCATCGTTGCACTCTGAGGGTCCATCTGCTCCCAGCAATACGTCAGCTGGTCGGCAGGGTCAGCATCCGTTGCCACGGCAGTTAAAGCAAATGGTGTAGATTTTGGAATTACATAATTGGGAACGTCGTTCACTACAGGAGCAGAATTGCCCGTTACCGTCTTCGTTGGACAAGAGTTACCTCCACCAACAGTGGTGTAGGCTGCAATTTCCTGAATATTAATCGCGTGAAAATAATCATCGCTGTTGTTCTGTACATTGGGTGAACAAATACCAGCGTACGCCATAATGGTGGAACCAGAACCGGGCTCCATCGCCGTAGATGAATTGATATTTCCACCACAGGAATTATTGTAGCAGTGGTTTCCGCCAAACTGGTGGCCCATCTCGTGCGCAACATAATCAATATCAAATGGATCTCCAACAGGAGCACCACTGCCTGTCACACCCCTGGCTTTGTTGCTGTTGCTACATATCACACCTAAACCTGCAATTCCGCCACCGCCAGTACTGAATACGTGTCCAATATCGTAGTTTGCCGCCCCAATCCGTTGAGTAATAGTTGTTTGGTTCTGTCCCAACATAGTTCCACCATTATTATTGGTGTAGGGGTCTGAGCTGGCATTTAAAAAGATCAGGGTATCGTTGTTGGGAATAAGCTGCATCGTAATCGCAAAATCACGCTCATACACCCCGTTTACCCGATTCATAGACGTATTCATAGCAGCGAGTACCAAGGGCTTCGTTCCACCATGGAAACTAGCATACTCACCGGTACAAGCCAATGCAAGCCGATACCGGCGGTGCTGGCAATCACCAGCTGCCGTACTTTGTGTGCTCGGCATGGAGGGCGCTTCCAACAAGGCCCCTGGTTCAGGCCCCTCTGAAGTCGTCAAACATTCAAACGTATTGTGCTTGTTTCGTTTGTAATCTTTCTTCAAATACACCACGGCATATTGCCCATCGCCATGAAAATAGGGATCGATGAAGAACTGCCCTTTTTTCGAAGAAAGCGTCATTGCATGAAAACCCCAAGGGGTCACATCGCACTTCAAGATAGCCGCTGGATCATCCACTCCTTGACCTGTGTAACAGCGAATTTCAGGGTAACGCGCCTGTAAATCAGGAGCCATTAAAGGCGTCTCGCGAACTAAAAAGCGTTCCTGACTTCCGTCGGGCATCGGTAGGGTTAGTTCCACCGCCGTTGCCTCCGCACCACTTAGCAAATTGCGCAAAACATTGAATTGAATAGATACAGTCCGGTAGTGCTCCGGAACAATATACCGCTCCAAGCCACTGGCATTAGAGATGGTGTTCTCAGGAAGATCGGTCCAGAAAGCCGTTGTAGAAGACTGTGCAATCACTAGGGTCGTACTCAACAGCAGGAGTACGATGGGTTGGAGCAAACGTTGTAGCATAAAAAAAGGATGTAAATGATAAGTCTACAGTGATTAGAACACCGCGAAGGTAAACAACCGGACACATATCTGTATTAACCTATCCGAATTAAGACAATCCCCGTCAAATTTAATCAAACAAGGTATCTTCGCCCCATGATCGAACAAGACAAACCTGTCCGTATCCTCGGTATTGACCCCGGAACCAATGTTCTTGGCTTTGCCATTCTGGAAGTCAAACAACGTCAGTTATCCGTAGTTGAAATCGGGGTACTTACATTTACCCATATCGACGAAGAGCACGTAGATAAGCTCAAGTACATCTTCGAGCAAGTACAGGATTTAGTTCATCAATACCGCCCTTCTCAGATGGCGATTGAAGCGCCTTTTTTTGGTAAAAATGTACAAGCCATGCTCAAACTGGGCCGTGCCCAAGGGGTCGCCATGGCGGCGGGCATGGTCAATGGATTGAGCATCACCGAATATTTACCGAAAAAAATAAAAAAAGCTGTGACCGGCAATGGCAACGCTTCAAAAGAACAAGTGGCCGGTATGTTGGAAAATATCCTTAAACGTAAATTTCAGGAAAAATACCTCGATGCAACCGACGCGCTTGCAGCCGCTGTCTGCCACCATTTTCAATCTTCCAATCCCTTAAAAGCAACCAAAACCTACTCGGGCTGGGCCGCTTTTGTAAAAGACAATCCAACCAAAACCAAGTAATAAAAAAAGCTGCTTACCAGATTCAATCACCCGATCAGCAGCCCTTTTTACTTGAAATAGATATTAATTATTGTGGTTGAAATACCCGTACATAATCCACTACCATCCATTGTGGGAAAGCAGTGCTAGCATCCGGATTACCAGGGAAGGTTCCACCCACCGCTACATTGAAAACAAAGAAAAAGTTTTTATTGAATGGATAAGCAACCCCGTTTAAGGAAGCAGGAGTAATGGTGTGATAAACGACATCGTCCACCAAAAACTGAATCTTATCTGCCTCCCAAAGAATTGAAAACACATGAAAAGCCTCATTAAAATTCGCATTCCCGCTCAAATAAGTAGATTGGCTGATGTACTGGTGCCCCGCTACATTCGGACCGTAATGAACCGTTCCTACCACGCGGTTAGGGATGTCCCCCGCGAGCTCCATAATATCAATTTCTCCACAAGCAGGCCAACCCACCGCGTCAATGTTAGAACCTAACATCCAAAGTGCTGGCCATAGCCCCTTACCCTTCGGCAAGGCCGCCCGAATATCAATTCGGCCAAACTTAAATTGTCTTTTCCCCTTCGTTATGAGCCTGGAAG
>CANHDG010000186.1 GCA_947459365.1 Saprospirales bacterium | reverse complement strand
TTCCAGGTAAGCAGTCAAAGGTCTCGAGGATATCTGAACTCCATTCATAGGTAATGGCTCCTACACCACCGGAACTATTTACTTGCAATTCAATGCTATCTCCATACATCACCTGAGTTTGGTTCGCCCAAATCTGTAGGTTGAGCGGGACAGGCTGACCGACCGTCGCCGTATCAATTGTGACACAACCGTTGGTATCTTTCACCCGTACTTGAAAACTGCCAGCGGGTACCGCCAAAAAAACAGGAGATCCGTTGTAGGAACCACTGCCTATTGAAAACTGGTAGGGGGCATTTCCAGAAAGCCAGATGATTTCAATTCGTCCATCGGAGGTGCCGTAACAACTCGTGGGTTCGACGGAGAGCTCAAACTGGGTAGTGGGCGGTGAAATTAATTCGGTGGAGTCTGTTAAGGAACAGCCGTTCGCATCGGTTAAGGTTAAATTATACACCCCAGCACTTAGTTGGGAGATGGTTTGTCCCACCTGGTTGTTGCTCCACAGATACTCGTAGGTAGGGGTGCCTCCAGTTGGAACCGCTTCTATGTTCCCATTGGTATCACCAGCGCAGACCAGTTCCTTTGTATTCAGTTGAACCGTTAACGGGGCTGGTTCGCTTACCAAAACAGTTTCTGAGCCGGTGCAGCCTTTGTCATCCGTTAAAGTAACGGAATAGCTGCCAGCTGGGAGGTCCGTAAGAGAGGTGTCGGTGCCGCCAGTGCTCCAGGTATAACTCTGTATTGGATTAATTCCTGTATGACCAGTTACTTGAACGGATCCATTTCGGTCTGCATGACAAAGTACAGCCTGAACTGATAAGGCAGGGAGGATTGCTGGGGGGCTGGGAAGGGTCAATTGATAGGTCCTTGAACAGCCTTGTTGATCGGAGATGACCAAAGAGAAGGGTTGATTTCCTTGTATGGTTCCCCAGTAGACCCCGGTGGGTGCGCCTGGTTGTCCACCCCACTGGTAGATATAGTTGTTTAAATCGCCTGAACCTGCTCCTCCTTGAACGTTGTTAACAAAGGCCTGTCCGTTGCTGGTGTTAAAGCAGAGCGGTGGAATGGTGCCGATATTGGCGGTGATGCTGTCGTGCTGCACAAGGGTGACAGTAGCGATGGCTTCGCAGGCAAAAACATCGGTTGCGGTAACTGAATACGTGCCAATCGGAAGGTTTTGCGCTTCAGCACCAACAGTGCCATTGCTCCATTGGTAGCTGTACGGTGCACCGTTGCCGCCGGAGGCAATCGCAAGCGCCTTTCCGGTATTGGTGCCGTTACAAGCAATGAGGGTTTGGGTCGCCTGCACCGTTACAGCTGCACTGGGCTGCGTGATAGTCAGGCTGTTGACCTGACTACAACCATTCTGGTCGCTTACGGTAACCAAATAAGCGCCCGCAGTGAGTCCACTGGTGCTGGAGGTGGTACTTCCACTGCTCCAGCTGTATGCATAGCCGGGAGTTCCTCCCTGTAAATTCACTGTTGCTGATCCATCGTTTCCGCCGAAGCAGGTGACATTTACGGTTAGCAGGCTTGTTTCCAATAGCGGCGGGGTTGGGACCTCTGTAGTTCCAGTCACTGTGCAACCATTAAGATCTGTAACGGTAACACTATAGATTTGTGCGGATAAACTGGTGGCGAAGGAACTCACTTGTGCCCCCGGATCGCTCCAAAGATACGTATAGGGAGCGGTGCCTCCGGTAGCTTGGACAGTAGCAGTACCATTGTTTTGCCCAAAACAGAGGACTGGCGTAGCACTGATAGAGGAGATAGTCACCGCATCTGGGCAGATCAAAGCTTGGCTAAGGCTGGCGGTGCAACCGTTTCCGTCGCTTACCGTGACGGTATAAGGAATACAATCTAGTCCACTCGGGTTATTGATGGTAGCACCATTACTCCAACTGTAGCTGAAGGTACCGGTGCCTCCACTGGGTATTGCCGTCAATTGCCCGTCGTTGGAGCCTGGGCAGCTTGGGTTTTGTCCATTGATGGTAAGGCTAATCGGGTTAGCAGCCGCAATCGAAAAGGTGGAGGTGGCGCTACAATTGCGGCTATCTGTGAGCTGAACGTTGTAATTACCTGGACAAAGCGTTGTATTGGTCAACACATCGTTGGGGACTCCAACGGTATTCCAGTTGATGGAGTAGGGTAGGGTCCCGCCCAAGGCGCCAAGCGTTGCTGCTCCATCACAAGCTCCCACACAACGCTCTGCTGTAGTGTTGATTATGCCAAAGGTGAGGGCGGTGGGGCTGGTTACGGTTGCTTCCCCGGTTACCGTACAGCCGTTTTGATCGGTAGCTGTTAAAAAATAGGTACCGGCCGAAAGTGGCTGAATAAGTGGGGTGGTCTGGTTGGTACCCGTCCATTGGTACTGGTAGGGTCCAACTCCGCCTCGTACATAAGCACGTACACTTCCGTTGGTCTCGCCAAAACAGCGAATGGCAACAGTAACTAAACTATCAATCACCAGTTTGCTGGGTTGCAGTACCTGTATGATGGTCGTGGCTAAGCACCCCAACTGATCGGTCACTGTGACACTGTGGAGTCCGGCGGGGAGTGGCTCAGCAGTAGTGCCGGTATCGCCGTTTGACCAGCTGTAGGTATAACCACCTGCGCCTCCGCTCACCTGTACAGTTGCTTTTCCATCATTCCCTCCAAAACAACTTACAGAATCTTGGCTGCTGGTAAAAACAAAGGGTGGATTAGCTCCGACTATTTGACTGGCACTGATAGTACAGCCTTCTTGGTCAGTGATAGTTAAAAAATACGTGCTCGCAGAAAGTCCTCCGATAGTTGCCCCTGATAATAGTGGCCCTCCTGTAATATTCTGCCAACTGTATTGCAAGCTGCCGGTTCCCCCACTGGCAACCGCTGTAGCGGTTCCATTTGTTCCACCTGAACAAGAGACCAGTGTTGAATTGGTGCTGACTTGAAGGGCTGGAGGTTGTATAATGTTAAAAAACACGGTATCCCGACAGCCAAACTGGTCCTGTGCAATCAAGAAATGCGGTCCCGCTGGGAAAATCGCCAAATCACCCGTATTAAATGGGGTATTGGGCTGGGTAGAGGGAAAGTATAAAACCGTCCCTTGAGCACCCACTGTATTTACGGTGATCGCCCCATCCTGTGTACCAAAGCAAGAGGTAGGGGTAGAATTGAGTAAGGTCAACTCCAAGGTACAATCAAAGTACACCCCGGTGGCAGCACTTTCTGCGGGCGGGCAGTTAGGCCCTCCACCTACCGCTCTTACCTGAAACTGGACGGAGTCACCGACCGATAGCCCACTCACAGAATAACTGGTCCCATTGAAGAGGTTCCAGCCTGCGTTGTTTATGTTCACTTCATAAGCGCTGGCACCTGGCACTGCGTTCCATTGCCAGATCATCGTTCCTGCATTCATATCAAAAACCTGCAAGCCTGTAGGTGCAGGGAAAAAGGCTTGTACCTGTAAAACCACCGTATCTCGGTGCTCACAGTTAAAACCATCCTTTGCCTGTACGGTGTAGCTGGTTCCTACCGTTGGGTTAGCCACCGGGTTGGGGCAGTCGGTGCAGGAGAGGCCCGTACTAGGGGTCCAAGTGTAGGTTACGTTGTTACTCGTATTAAAAACAATGCTCCACCAATTCAATTTCCCAAATTTATTGATCCCAAAACCATCCGATACGGCAAGCTTCCATTCTCCATTGACTTGTGCGTTGTTCAGGGCGGACCAGGCTCCCTCTGGGCGAAAGTTGCCGTTGAAGGGGGGCGTGCCGGCTGTAATTGGCTGGGTAGCACTGGGTGTGAAACAGGTGATTTTGTAGTTGTCCCCACCGCCGCCATTCGCCGTGCTGAGTTCCAAAATTTTATTGTCTGGCGACCTCAGAAACAGGTAAATATCCGCATCGAAATCAGTTTCTAGGTCCACACAAACGGATTGAATCTGCGTAATTGGATCGTTCAAAAGGGTATATCCCAGACTACTCACTTGAATTGGAGAGAGGTAAGGGTTGTTGTGTGGATGGTTCGCAGCGCCAATTTTATATCCTGGTGCCGCCTCAAATCCTACTTCCTGGTTATTTCCATTGGCGAGACCTGCGTCTAGTTGGACGCTCTCCCCCGAACATAAAAGGGTGTCTCTGAGTTCGGGATAGGTATTGATGCAGCGGTGACAATCAGGGTGGGTGAAAGGTAAGACGGTCACTTGTAAAGCCGTGTCCCAAACGCATCCAAATCCATCCGTAACCGCAAAGACATAGGAGGCCGTACCCGCATTCACTGGAGAGGCCAATATGGAATCCTGAAAATTTTGAAAAATAGTCGGGTGGTTCTGCCACTGCCAGCTCACAAAGGTTTGCTCAAATTGCTCCACATTGGGGTAAAGCTGGTCGTTGAAGTCAATGCCCCAACTAAAGATATATCCGTTGTCAATAGCCCATAAGTCGGTGACAGTCAGTGTCCATTCTCCGTTTAAAGGACAACCTAATAGGTTCGTTAGCGGTTGAAAACTTTGATAATCACCCGCCGGTAAGGTGCCAGAGCCTCCCAGAACAGTGTTTGCATACTGAATCCAGTTGGCATTGGTCGCCTCGGGTGTCCAACAATAATCAAATCCCGTTCCTGGTATGGGGTTGAAATTGTCGTTATCGTTTGGAATGCCCAGGAAGACTTGCGCTCCAATAGGACCAGGGTGGTTGTGCAAGATTACGCTGGTGCCATTCGGGCAGGTTATTTGAATCTCAATGTCCCGCATCCAGGAGTGTTCCATGTTCACACAAATCCCATCTAAATCGTCTATGTTAGTCAGCGTTTGTCCGGGTGAAAATTCTGTGAAAACCAAACTGGTTTCATAGGGAATTCCAGTTCCATCGGGTAAAGCAAGGGAATCGGAGCGGGTTCCGTCTATTGAGAAACCACTAATCCCTCCTGCCACTACCAAGTTGTTCGTGCCTGCCGAATCACTCACAATGGCTGAAAGCTGAATGGTGTCGCCGGCACAAATGGTGTTTTCAAAGGCATTAGCGAGCGTAAAACTTGGCTTTGGCGAAACCCGAACTCGTTGACTGAGTAAATTGCTGTTCTTGCAACCCAGGGTATCTTTTAAAAATAACTGCACGTAATAGCCACCCGGCTCTTGAAAGGTATGGGAAACGGTGGGCCCATATGCGATACCGCCATCTCCAAAACTCCACTCAAATTCAGTCGTAAAATCGGACTGCTGATAGGCAAATCCATTCTGAGGATACACACCTTTTCCGAAAAAAGTAACATTTTTACCGGGACAAATATCAATCCAACCAGTATCGGCAGGTACCATAGCCGGTAAGGTGTTCACCAGTTCAGCCACAATTTGCTGGCAGGACGCGACACAACTGATAGAGGCCGACCAGCCAGCCGCTGTGCCGGCTGCATCGGAGGTAAATTGAACCGTGAGGCATCCACCTGGGTTCACCGCTGTAGCTTGTACCACAAAGGGGGAACCCGCAGGGTATTCACTCGCACATACCAGCAAGGGCGCAGCAGTAGTGCTGCCATCATAAATGCACAACTCATCGCCAGCTGCTAAAGCAACTCCTGAAAAATCCAATCGAATATGCGTTCCTCCGCCCCCATCTGAGCAAATGGTGGTGGTGAAATTCTGATTGTTTCCATACGCACCACTTGGGCCTCCAGGATCAAAAAAGGAGCCCGAACAGTCGGTAATTGGAGTCCCGTTCATGGTATACGTTTGGGCCAGAACGGTTTGAGCAAAAGCCCAAAAAAGCAGCGTCAGAAATCGCATAATCGATTTTTTTGTACGAGGATTAATCTTGAAGGCCCAACACCTGCGTGCGAGCATCATTTTTTGCAAAAATATAGTATTTTTTTCCGTTGGAACGGACTTCTTGTATTCTTCTGAC
>CANHDG010000185.1 GCA_947459365.1 Saprospirales bacterium | reverse complement strand
TGGGCACATACCATGCCTCTCCTGCCTGGAGGGAGAACGACATTCCGACCAGATCCGCTTGGGTAGCATCCAAGGCAGTGGTTTCGGAGTCATAGGAAAAAGCGGGGGCTTGCTCCAAAAGGTGGAGCAGTGCCTTGCGCTTTTCCAGGGTATCGGCTAAATGGTACTGATGAGGCGTATTTTCAAGGGTTTTTAGCTCCCTAGCCGGGCTTGGGTCGGAAGTGGTTTCGGTTTCAAATAAAGAGCCTTGCGTACCTGACTGGGCAGCGGGATTTGGTTTAGGCTTGGGAGCGGCAGTGGATCCATTTCCACCGGCCAGGGTGCTTTTCAGGACTGTATCTGCGAAGGTTCGAAACTCCAGCTCCTTAAACAATTCGATCAAGGCATCCCGATCAAAGGGTTCCAGTTCAAACTGCCGTTCATCAAACTGAATGGGCACCTCAACATCGATGGTTGCCAGCCATTTGGAGAGTGTGGCCCGCTCTCCGTGTGTTTTTACGATTTCTTGTTGTTTACCCTTTAATTTCTCTGCATTGGCCAATAAATTTTCAACCGTATCGAATTCTGCCAGGAGTTTAACGGCCGTTTTCTCCCCAATCCCTGGCAAGCCTGGAATATTATCAACGGCATCCCCCATCAATCCAAGGACATCAATTACCTGGTCTACCCGTTGGACCCCCCAGCGTTCACAGACCTCCTTGGGTCCCCATATTTCCACCTCATTCCCTTGTCGGCCGGGCTTATAGAGGTAGATTTGATCGGACACCAATTGGCCATAGTCTTTGTCGGGTGTTACCATAAAGGTGGTGTACCCCACCCTTTCGGCTTGTTTGGCGAGGGTGCCAATCACGTCATCGGCCTCGTAATTGGGGACCACCATCACCGGAATTCGCATGGCTTCCAGCAGTTTGGTAATCCAGGGGAGCGCAAACGAGATATCCTCTGGTTGGGCTTCTCGATTTGCCTTGTACGCTTCAAACTTCTCGTGGCGGAAGGTACCGCCTTTGGGATCAAACACCACTGCCAGGTGGGTGGGTTTTTCGGACTGAATGACATCCCATACGAACCGCATAAACCCTTGAACGGCGGAGACATTCCAGCCTTTGGAGTTTAATAAAGGCCGGGTGATAAAGGCAAAATGGGCACGGTATACCAGCGCGTGGCCATCCAACAAGAAAAGTTTGCGTTGCATAATTGGAATAGTCTAAATCAGAGGGAGGTCAAAGGTACGGTATGCGGACCGAACGAAGGGCAATTCCAATTTGACCCAAGCATATTCCCGTTTTTTTAGGAATGAAAACGTCCTCCGTTGGCTGATCGCGTTCAACTGATCATCGTAAGCGCAGAATTTACGGATCAATCCTGTACCTTTGTGGAATCATGTCCAGCTCCGATTTTCAATGGCTTACCTATGGCGCCAAAGTACACGCCCACACCGTCACCCAACTACTTCGCCATGCCTTTGAGGTAATGAACACCCTTTCGGGCGAAGAGCGCCCCACTCCCATTTGTATTTGGGGCCTCCATGGAATTGGGAAAACAGAGTTGGTTCGAGGCTTAGCCAAAGAGTTAAATGCTCAGATGGTGTATGTGGCTCCTGCTCAATTTGAAGAGATGGGGGACCTGGTAGGAATGCCTCGGATTGAGGGCAACAGCACCCGCTTCGCCCCTCCCTCTTGGGTGCCTCGGACAGAAGGACCCGGCATTTTGTTGCTGGATGATGTCAATCGAGCGGATGACCGGATCTTGCGGGGAATCATGCAGCTCTTGCAATATTATGAGTTGGTCTCCTGGCAGCTCCCTAAGAAGTGGCTGATCGTCCTGACGGCCAATCCAGATGGCGGAGATTACTCGGTCACTCCGATGGACGATGCCTTGTTGAACCGCATGCTGCATGTCACCATGCAATTTGATGCAACGGAATGGGCGAAATGGGCTGAAAAGGCCGGAGTGGATGACCGTGGGATCAATTTTGTTTTGGCCTACCCTGAATTGGTCAACGGAAAGCGAACCACCCCTCGCTCATTGGTGCAGTTTTTTGACCAGCTTCGTCCTTTTGACAACCTGAGCGAAGCCCTCCCTATGGTTAAACTCCTGGGAGAAGCCAGCCTGGATCCCGAAACCGTACAAGCCTTTATACAGTTTGTTCATCTTCGACTCGATATCCTGCCCAGTCCGGAAGAAATCCTGGACAGCCCTGATTTTGACCAGTTGGCCGCCCGTCTACAGCGCATTATCACAGGAGAAGGCGTTCAGCGCCTGGATATGCTCTCGGTGGTGATTACCCGACTTATTCATTTCCTGACCCATCAGCCTCCTGAAATGCAGGAGCAGCGCCTGGCACAGCTCGCCCACTTTATCCTGTTGGATTATATTCCGAACGATCTTCGGTTGAGCATGGCGCAGGCCTTAACGAGCAGTGGGCAGCCCGCTTTGCTCAAATTGTACGCCATTCCTGAAATTGGACAACTGTTATTGAAAAAAATGTAAGTTTTCGAAAAAGAGGTTAAATATTCGGTGGCTTGGTTACATTTGCCATCAAAACGAATTTCAACCTAGCTCGAGCGTATGGCGTCTAACAAACAGTCCTCTATCATCCCAATCACGATCATTGGGATCCTGTTTTTTATTTTTGGTTTTGTCACCTGGCTAAACGGCACCTTAATTCCGTACCTGAAAATCGCCTGTGAACTGAACACCTTTCAATCTTTGCTGGTCGCCTTTGCATTCTATATCTCCTACTTTGTAATGGCCCTCCCCTCTTCCTGGATTCTTCAAAAAACGGGATTTAAAAACGGCATGATGTTGGGCTTGATCGTTATGGCCATCGGCACTCTGCTCTTTATTCCTGCGGCGAATAGCCGGGAGTATGGGCTTTTCTTGCTTGGACTATTTGTAATCGGAACGGGGCTATCCATTCTGCAAACCGCTTCCAATCCCTACATCACGATCCTGGGCCCCATTGAAAGTGCTGCCAAACGCATCAGTATAATGGGTATTTGCAACAAGGTAGCGGGAGCGATCGCACCTATTATTCTTGGTGCCATCGTTTTGGCCGATGCAGATACCTTTGTAGCGGACTTGGCTGGACTGGATGCTGTGGAGAAAGCAGCACGGCTGGATGAATTGGCGCGGCGAGTGATTGCTCCTTATATGATGATGACGGCTGTCTTGGTTGCCCTCGCCTTGTTTGTACGCTTCTCCCCTCTTCAGGAAATTGAACCGGAGGAAGAATCCGCAGAAGGCATCGCCGGTGATACTCGCAGCAGCGTTTTTCAGTATCCGAACCTGGTGTTGGGCGTATTGGCAATTTTCTGCTGCGTAGGGGTGGAGGTTATTGCAGGAGATACGATTGGCGGGTACGGGACGACGCAGGGAATTGCACTTTCAGAAGCAAAAAATTTCACTTCCTTTACCCTATCCGCCATGGTAGTTGGGTACATCATAGGCATTCTTGCCATTCCAAAGTACATATCCCAGTCAAAAGCATTGTCGATTTCCGCCGTTTTGGGGATCTTGTTTGCCATAATGGCGATTTTGTCCAACGGATACAACTCTGTTTTGTTCATTGCCTTACTTGGTTTAGCCAATGCCTTGGTTTGGCCAGCTATTTGGCCGCTGGCGATTCAGGGATTGGGTAAATTCACCAAGACTGGTTCGGCGATGCTGATTATGGGCATAGCTGGTGGCGCGATTATGCCCCTGGTGTACGGCGCATTTGCGGATATGCCTGCTTTTGGCCCTAAACTAGCTTATATTGTGCTGGTTCCGCTTTATCTCTTCCTTTTATTTTTTAGCGAAAAAGGGCATAAAATCGCACGTTGGTAAACAGCCCTTTTAGGGATCGATCCGGGAAAAAGGAATCAAGCGTGGCTACTACTCTTGGTTCCTTTTTCGTTTATTAAGGTATAATCAGCACTGTAAGGGACATCGATCTGGGGCTTCACCTAAACTAAAGCAGAGAAATACTGTTTAAAGTCCTTCTTTATTCACTTCCCTATGCAGCATTTTCGTTTTTTCTCCTTGCTGTTGACCCTTTTTGCGAGCACCTTGGTGTCTGCGCAAAAATTAGGCAACCTCAGCGGCTCTGTCCGCGACCAACTCACCCAAGAACCTTTAATTGGGGTTACGATCCGATTAGAGGGCGCCGATTTGGGTACAACCACCGACATTGACGGCAATTTTAAGTTGGAAAACATTCCTCCTCGATCGTACAACGTAACAGCCACCTACGTGGGCTATTTGGACCAAACCCGCTTCAACGTCGTTGTTACCACGGGAAATACCAACCAGCTCAATTTCCAGCTGGAGCCCAACGCACTCAATATTGGGGAGGTCGTAATCAGCACGAATAAATCGGTGCGCATCGCGTCTGCTGAGACCCCGCTTTCGATTCAAAACCTCAGTATTGAAGAAATCAAGAGCAATCCTGGTGGCAATTTCGATATATCAAAGGTAGTACAAGCACTTCCAGGCGTCAGTGCCGGCGCTGGAGGTGGCGGTGGCGGCCGAAATGACCTAATTATTCGAGGTGGCGGCCCTAGCGAAAATGTCTTTTACCTGGATGGGGTCGAAATACCGGTCATCAACCATTTTGCCACCCAGGGCGCTGCTGGTGGACCTACGGGCTTGTTGAACGTTTCCTTTATCGAAGATGTGACCTTGTCCACTTCGGCCTTCAATGCGCGATATGACAACCCCCTTTCCGCTGTGCTTCAGTTTACTCAGCGGGACGGAAACCCGGATCGCCTTCAAGGAAACTTTCGGGTGAGCGGTAGCGAAACGGCCCTGACCGCTGAGGGTCCCCTCTCTAGTAGTGGGAAAACGACCTTTTTGGCCTCTGCTCGTCGGTCGTACCTCCAGTTTTTATTCCAGGCACTGGGCCTGCCTATTCGTCCTGATTATTGGGATTTTCAATATAAAATTACCCATAAAATAGATTCCAAGACGACCATCAGTTCCGTTGGAGTAGGCGCCATTGATGAATTCTATTTTGAAGCACCTAAAGAAGCCACCCCCGAAAACCTGTATATCCTTGGTTCGGTGCCCAGCATCAACCAATGGAATTATACCCAAGGATTTACCCTTAAGAGACTGATTGAAAATGGCTACTGGAACCTGACGTTTAGCCGAAATATGTTCGACAACCAGCTGGATCAATTCACCGATAATTTCGATGCCAAACAAACGGATGAATCCAAACGCAAACTCAAACTAGAAAGCCGGGAAATTGAGAATAAACTGCGGTTTGACTACAACCGCTTTGCCGGCGCCTGGAAATTCTCTTTTGGTGCCGGTGCACAGCTTGTGAAATACCAAAACAATACGTTTAACCGGGTTTTTCCAGAAGTAAAAGACTCCCTTGGCAACCTGCTCCAACCCGGCGTGACCATCAACTTCAATACCGCCATCCAGTTCCTCAAATTCGGTGCCTTCGGACAAGTAAGCCGCACGCTCCTGAACAACCGCCTCGCGGTATCTGCTGGAATCCGGACCGATGGCAATACCTTCACCGACACGGGTGCTGAAGTATGGCGTACGCTAAGCCCAAGGGCCAGCTTGTCGTACGCCCTGAGCAAACAATGGAAAGTGAACGCCAGCGCAGGCCGCTATTTCAAACTCGCTCCTTATACGGTACTAGGGTTCCAACGCGACAACGAATTTGTCAACAAATCGGTGGATTACCTCCAGAGTACGCATTATGTGACTGGCCTGGAATACCTGCCTACTCCTTCCATACGGATCACATTGGAAGGATTTTACAAACAGTACCGCAATTACCCGGTCAGTGAACTGAGTGGTATCAGTTTAGCCAACCTAGGGGGAGACTTTCAAATTTTGGGGAATGAGCCGGTTACCTCCGATGGAAAAGGGGACGCCT
>CANHDG010000184.1 GCA_947459365.1 Saprospirales bacterium | reverse complement strand
CAGTTTGCGGATGGGCTTTTTCACTGGTTATTTCCGGTTTCGGACTGCGAGGCGGATTTATCTGTTTCTGAGCAGCAGGCTGTACTAGAGTCTGAGCTTGTACAGCTATTACGTCCTTTATCTTCGAAGTTATCTGCGTCTCCGGAGGCAGTTGCGTACTCTTTTTTTCAGCAGATTCCTACGATTTATGCTGGTTTGATGGAGGATGCGGAGGCTATTTATCGCAATGATCCTGCAGCGGTAAGTATTGTGGAGGTACTGGCCGCTTATCCAGGTTTTAAGGCGATTGGCATTTACAGGGTGGCTCATCAATTACATCTACAGGGAGTGCCACTACTTCCGAGACTCTTGTCGGAGTATGTACATGGGCAGACAGGGATTGATATTCATCCATCGGCGACTATTGGGCGTTCGTTTTTTATTGATCATGGGACGGGTGTTGTGATTGGGGCTACGACGATAATCGGGAATGAGGTTCGAATCTATCAAGGGGTTACCTTAGGTGCGCTACAGGTGGATAAGTCTCTAGCTACTACCAAGCGGCATCCGACGATTGAGGATAATTGTGTGATTTATGCGAATAGCACCATTTTGGGAGGAAGCACGATTATTGGTCATGATTCAGTGATTGGAGGTAATACTTGGCTAACGTCAAGCGTGGCGCCCTATTCGGTGGTAGTTCATCAACCACGCATTTCGGTTCGGTCGAAGCCATTTGAGGAGCCGATCAACTTTGTTATTTAGGAACCTTTTTTTCAAACAACTATCTAAATTTTTTTCAAAATGAGAGCGAATACTATTCTAGACACGATTGGGAATACTCCTCATGTTCGGGTCAACCGACTTTTTGGGTCAGATATGGAGGTTTGGCTAAAGCTGGAGCGTGCCAATCCTGGTGGAAGCATCAAGGATCGAATCGCTTTGGCCATGGTAGAGGATGCAGAGAAGCGCGGGGAACTTCGAGCAGGGGCGGTTATTATCGAACCGACTTCAGGGAATACGGGGATTGGATTGGCGATGGTAGCTGCTGTAAAGGGTTATAGGTTGATTTTGGTGATGCCGGAGAGTATGTCGGTAGAGCGCAGGCGATTAATGGCCGTTTATGGTGCTCACTTTGAGCTGACCCCCCGGGAGAAAGGAATGAAGGGGGCGATTGAGCGAGCGAAAGAACTTGCGTCGCAATTACCTCAGACATGGATGCCCCAGCAGTTTGACAATCCCTCCAACCCCAACATACATGCAATAGTAACGGCTCAGGAGATTTTATCGGATTTTCCGGAGGGTTTGGATGTGCTTGTGACGGGGGTAGGCACTGGAGGGCATATTACGGGGGTTGGGACGGTTTTAAAGGCGAAATTTCCCACTCTCAAAGTGTACGCAGTGGAGCCTGCTTTAAGTCCGGTATTGAGTGGAGGGGCTCCTGCCCCACATCCGATTCAAGGGATTGGAGCTGGCTTTATACCCACAAACCTAGATCAGCGTTTATTGGATGGTATTGTGACGATCTCCAAAGAAGAGGCATTTGAGTTTGCTAGGCGGGCCGCTTTGGAGGAAGGTATATTCGGTGGTATTTCGTCTGGGGGGACGTTGGCGGCCATTGCGCAGCTATTACCCTCCTTACCTTCTGGTTCTCGTATTTTAGGGTTTAATTATGATACAGGGGAGCGGTACTTATCCATTGAGGGATTGTATGAAATGAGTGATATTACAGGAGGAGGTATGGCTTCTCGTTAAGATTTTTGGATTTTAGGGGGTTGTTTATTGAAGTGTTGGTATATTTTCGGTAGCATGTCAGATAGTTATTAACAGTTCTTTAATGGACTGTCTTCAATATTTTTTTGCAAACCAGACGTTAATTTCCTGCTGAGCAAAAAGAAAAGCGTAATTTTGCCAATAATTCCAAAATATTATCATTTTTATTTAAACACAAAAAAAGAATAACATGATCAAGAAACTTCTCTTTCCTGCGCTGGTTGGCGCTATGACAATGTTTGCTGCTTGTGAATCGGATCCATGCGCTGATTTTGAGGGCAAGTGCGGTAGCGGTAGCTGTTTTGAAGGCACTTGTGTGTGCGATCAAGGCTACGAGGCAGATGCTGCTGGCGTTTGTAACGTAGAGTGGTCTGCTAAGTTTGTCGGTGAGTATATCGGCCGTGATACTTCTGTATCTGACAATCCAGACTTCAGCGGTGTTTTCGAACTTCCTCCAACCGATCCTTGCGAAATTCGTCGCGTTTCTGAATCTCAGGTTTCTATCATTAACTTGGGTTATTTTGGTGCTCAGTTTACAGCAAATGTTAGTAAGTTGAATGCTAGCGATGAGTCTGCATTGTTGATTGAGTTTGTGGACGTATTGGACAATAACAATGACAAGTGGAGTGGATCTTTACGATATGATCCAGTGACTAAAAAGTTGTCCGGTACTTACCGTTTGATCGACTACAAAGATGCTTCTGGTGGTTTTTGGACGGTTGATTCGAAGTTTGTTTACACGAAGAACAACTAATTGTTGCTGCATTTTTGATGTAGTATAAAATAAATAAATGTATTCTATACGTTGACAAAATGGGCTACTCCTGCAAATGGGGTGGCCCATTTTGTTCCGGTTAGTTGGACTGGCCGGACTCACAAAAACAGTTGATATGACACCTGATGTTTTTATTGTGGATGGGCGTCGGAGCCCAATCGGAAATTTTGGCGGAACGTTATCTGCTGTGCGGGCGGATGATCTTGCTGCTGGAGTAATTGCGGCCTTGGTGAGCCGATTTCCGCAGATCCCGATAGACGCTTATGATGACGTGCTTTTGGGTTGCGCCAATCAAGCGGGGGACGATAACCGCAATGTAGCTCGAATGGCAGGACTTCTCGCAGGGTTACCGGTGACGGTACCTGGGGAGACCGTCAATCGGTTATGTGCTTCTGGTATGTCGGCCATCGTGCAGGCGCGTAGAGCCATAATGGCTGGAGAGGGCTCGCTTTTTATTGCCGGAGGAGTTGAGAATATGACCCGTGGTCCATGGGTGATATCTAAGACGTCCCAAGCGTTCGGCACGGATGCAAAAATGTATGATAGTAGTTTTGGCTGGCGGTTTATTAATCCAAAGATGCATGCGCTTTATGGAACGGACGCGATGGGAGAGACAGCGGAGAATTTGGCGGATCAATATGGGATAACCAGGGCTGATCAGGACCGGTTTGCAATGTGGTCTCAGCAAAAAGCGGCAGTGGCAGCCACTTCTGGCCGTTTAGCAGTTGAAATTGAGCCAGTACTAGTACCCCAGCGGAAGGGGGACCCGATTTTATTTTCGGAGGACGAGTTTGTAAAGCCTGCCACAACTTTGGAGGGCTTGGGTAAATTGCGCCCTGCTTTTCGGAAGGAGGGAGGCACGGTTACGGCTGGGAATGCTTCTGGGTTAAACGATGGAGCAGCTGCGGTTTTAGTAGCTTCTGCGGATGCTGTGAAACAATATGAATTGAAGCCTTTGGCGCGCATTATTAGTAGTGGTGTGACCGGGGTAGAGCCCAAGATAATGGGGATTGGTCCTGTAACTGCTTCGCAACTTGCATTGAAGCGGGCTGGATTGGCGCTATCGGAGATGGATCTTATTGAGGTTAATGAAGCTTTTGCAGCACAAGTATTGGCTTGTACCCGTGCGCTAGGGCTCGCTGATGATGATGCCAGGATTAATCCAAATGGTGGAGCAATTGCCCTTGGACATCCTTTGGGCATGACAGGAGCGCGCATCTTATATTCTGCGGCGCTTGAGTTACACCAGCGCAATCTTCGCTATGCATTGGTAACCATGTGTATTGGGGTAGGGCAGGGGTATGCTGTCGTATTAGAGCGAGCTTAGTACTAGTTAAGGATTTCATAATTCGCTACTAGATTGAGCCATTTTTTGAAATCAAACGTTTTAGCAACGTATTTACAAATCAGATAAACATGAAAAAAGGACTATTTCTTATGCTGGCAATGGGCTTATTGGCTCATACAGCGCAGGCACAGTTTAAGGATGCGCTGAATAAGGCTAAAAATGCAGTTCAGGCGGTAACAGATGGAGATTTGACGCAGGATGAAATTGGGAGTGGGTTGAAAGAGGCCTTGAATATTGGGGTAAGTGAGGCTTCCAGTTTCCTGTCTGCAAAGGACGGGTACTTTAAAAGTCCTTATAAGATCTTGATGCCCGAGGAGGCTCAGAAGGTGGCTAATAAACTTAAAGCTGTTCCCGGATTTGCCAATGTAGAAGCGGATTTGACAGAGCGGATGAATCGGGCGGCTGAGGATGCTGCCACCAAGGCAAAGCCTATTTTTTTGGCGGCCATCAAGCAAATGACGTTTCAAGATGCAATGAAAATTCTTTCGGGCAATCCTGATGCTGCCACTCGTTACCTAGAAAAAACTACCTATCAGGCCTTGTATGCAGAGTTTAAGCCAATTATTCAATCTTCTTTAGATAAAGTGAATGCTCGGACGTACTGGAGAGAAGCGGTGGGAGCCTATAATAAGCTTCCGCTGGTTACCAAGACCAATCCCGAATTAGATGACCACGTCACCAAGATGGCCTTGGTGGGACTTTTTGGCTTGGTTGAAGAAAAAGAGAAAGGGATCCGTTCAAATGTAAGTTTACGGAACAGTGAGTTGTTAAGGAAGGTATTTGCCAAGCAGGATAAAAAATAAAATTTTAGTTGTCGGTTAACAAAAAGCGGCCCCCAGGATCAATTTGGTGGCCGCTTTTTGCGATTATGGAGTATTTACCTAGATTTATTTTAAGAAGCGATCTGCTATTTCCAATGGTTCCAGGTTATTGAGTTTGACACTCCAAGTTATTCTGTTGAAATAGTTTCCATTGCTGGTTTGCTTGTAAAGTGTTTCCAGATTGGAAGAGTTGATTAAAGGTAAGTGTATGTTTAGGTTACCCTTGAAGAAGGCGAGGGTAAGACCGCCACTCCAGAACCAGTTGGCGGCGGTGTTATTGGTCGTCAGGAATCCAAGATCTGCAAAGCCGGCATCGTAGTAGGGCTTAATGGGCAGGCCTGGAATTTTAAACGGCAAATCTGCCGATAGATTGACCGCAAAGAGAAGGTTGTTGCTGTGGCCGACATTGCCGCTAGCGCTGTAGGGAAGTCCAAAAGCGTATTTGAATCCTCCTTCTGCTAAGTTAACCTGCCGTCCGCCCAGGCCAGACAATTCATTGCGGCCGATAAAAATTGCATCGTATTTATAGTCGGAGTATCCGTTTTGTGCCAGTGAGAGCGCAGCTCTTGTACTTTGTTGGCTAGCAGAAAATCCAACTAATTCACTATTTCGTTGTGTATTTTGTAGGAAATAGCCTCCAAACAGTCGAAGCTGCAGGCTTCTCTTTGATTGGTAGAAAAAGGCTTGCTTCCACTCTGCAGATAACCGTACATAGCGTTGGTGGCTGGCCTCTTGGTGCCAGTTTTGGCCTTCTAGTGCAAAGGTGAAGTCGAAGGGGTTGGGGAGCGCCAGATTGCTAAGTTGGTACTGGGTTTCCCAAATATTACTGGTGAATGTTTCGTGTAAAATACCTTTGGCGTCTATTCCGGCCTCTTGACCAATATGGTTCCAGCGCAATAGCGCGGATTGGCGAAGGGCGGTATTAGAAGACCTTAATTCTGTTTTAAGCCATGGGCTGATTCGGTAGAACCGGTCTCCGAACTGATCATTAGGTGATACGCGGTGGTCATCTGAGAAAGAGCGGGCATTTAAGCCTATGGTTATCCTTTTTATTTGTCCTTTTGAAGGGATGATTCGGTATCGGAGGTCAGCGCCGCCTACCCAATTTTTTGAATTAAAAGCAAAGCCAGGAGCCAAGTAGTATTGGAGGCGTTGGCCGGGTAATATTGGATTATAGAGTAGTGT
>CANHDG010000183.1 GCA_947459365.1 Saprospirales bacterium | reverse complement strand
TTCAAAGCCTCGGTGGGGGTGCGCCGGGAACCCGGGAACGGTATCTCCGTGGTACATACTAAAACCGTCTTTATCAGAGAAGTCGCTGCCGATGTTTCTTCCTGCCAAGGAGGTGGCTGGCCCCATTTGATCATTTCCTTTTGGGAATTGATCGTCGTGGTGAGCGCAAAAAAGGAATGGGTCTTCCATGCCCCATTGAGCGCCAATTTTTTGGATGCCAATTACTTTATTATGTTCCATAGTTTTGAATATTAACGTTTTGAAGCGGATTTTAAGCGAAAAAAGGGCTGTTACCAAATATTTACCTCTGCTTCTAGCGGTACTCCGAACCGGGTTTTCACGGATTGAATGATTTCTTTGGCCAGTTGAGCGACCTCTGTTCCGGTTGCTCCTCCGTGGTTAAAAAGCACCAGGGCTTGTTTTTCATAGCTCCCCGTATTTCCTACTCGTTTTCCTTTCCATCCGCACTGTTCAATCAGCCAGCCTGCCGGAATTTTTACTTGCCCATTGGGTAGTGGATAACCGGGAGCAGTGGGGTGGTTCTGTCGGATGTTTTCAAAAAGCGCGGTCGTGATTTCTGGATTCTTGAAAAAGCTGCCGCAGTTTCCAATGACCTTTGGATCAGGTAATTTGGAAGATCGTATGGCAATAACCGCTTTACTGATTTGGTGGATAGTAGGCTTTCCGGTTACCTGCATTGCCTCCAGTGTTTTAGAGATGTCACCATATTGTACATGGATAGAATGGTGCTGGCGAGTAAGTGAAAGGACCAAGTCGGTTATGAAATAACGGCCTTTGTGCACGCTTTTAAAAATACTGTCCCGATAGCCAAATAAACAATCCTTTTTCCAGAAGGTTTTGGACTGGCCTGTTAGGAGATCAACAGCATGGAGTCGCACAAAAACATCCTTGAGTTCCACGCCATAAGCGCCGATATTTTGGACAGGGGCAGCCCCAACCGTGCCTGGGATCAGGGATAGGTTTTCAATACCACCAAGGCCCTGTTCAACTGCCCATCGAACTGTTTCATGCCAATTTTCTCCGCTACCCAGTCGCACGTGGACTTTATTGGCCCAGGTATGAAGGATTTCTTTGCCTTTAATTTCGTTTTTTAGCAAAGTTCCGTCGACATCTTGTACGAACAAGATATTACTTCCACCGCCTAATACTCTCAATGGCTGGGGAGGAGCTTGTCGAAGTAACTGACTCAATTCTTGTATTGTGTGGATGGTGCAAAAATGGGCAGCGTTTGCATCCAATCCGAAGGTATTGAATGGGCGTAAAGAGATATGGGTATTGATAGAGATCATGTTAAAAGATGAAGCGCGTGAAGGCTGTTCTGACCTAGAGTCGTTCGTATGCTAGGAAAAACCGTTTTTTGGTTGTTTCGACAATAAGTCCATACAACAAAGCAATTCCAATCATAGAAAGCAACAAAGGTAAGGGTAAAGGTTGAAGTCCAACAAGACTGCCCAACCAACAATAGGGTAGTGCAAGTGCCAGGCACAAGGTAAGCAAGCCTGCCAGCATCAATGCCATTGAAGGTTTACTTTGAAATACGCTGCCACGGGTACGGAGAAGGAAAAGCACCCCGATCTCGGTTAGGACGGACTCCAGGAACCAGCTGGTTTGAAATTGGGACGCGCCTGTTTTAAAGACCCAAAGAAGTAGGCCGAAGGTGAAAAAATCGAAGAGGGAGCTTTGAATCCCGAATAAAATCATGAACCGTTTTATCAACTGGATATCCCATTTCTGGGGCTTTTGCAGTTGCGTTTGATCTACTCGATCCGTTGAAATAGTGAGAGCGGGTAGGTCGGATAAAAAATTGAGGGCAAGAATTTGTTTGGGAAGTAAAGGTAACCAAGGCAGAAAGGCAGAGATTCCAGCCAGGCTAAACATGTTTCCAAAATTCGCGCTGGTGGTGATAAATAGGTATTTCAGGGTGTTGGAATGAATTCTTCGACCGTCTAGGATTCCGGAGCAAAGTACTTGAAGGTCTTTTTCCAATAGGACAATGTCAGCCGACTCCTTTGCGATGTCCACAGCGGATTCTACTGATATTCCTACATCCGCAGCCTTTAGGGCGCTGGCGTCATTGATCCCATCTCCGAGGTAACCAACGACGGTTCCGTTTTTCTTGAGCGCTTTAATAATGCGCTCTTTTTGAAACGGTTCTATTTCGACGAAGAGGTCTATTTCGTTGACTTTTACTTGGAGCGCGGCATCCTCTAGTTGACTTACCTCGGCCCCGGTCAGGAAGGTAGAAGAAACGGTACCGACTTGTTCTGCCAGGTGCTTTGCGGCTAACCGGTGATCGCCCGTAATCATTTTTAGCTGGACCCCCAGCTCCCTGAGTTCCTGAATATTGGAGGCAACCGCTGGTTTGGGTGGATCTTCAAACAAGAGGAAACCCTCAAAATTCATATCTCGCTCCTCCCGCTGTTGGATACTTCTGCTGTTTTCCAGCCACTTAGTTGCAACAGCGAGCACTCGATAGCCTTGGGAGCAGTATTGGGCATACCGCTCTTTAAGTGAATCCAGATTCTGCTGAATTGGCTGTAGTTCGACGGTAGAACAAACCGATAAGAGGGCATCAAAGGAGCCTTTAGTTACCATGCGAACTCGATTTTCGGGATCTTCGATGAGCACACTGAGCCGCTTTCGGCTAAAGTCATAAGGCACTTCATCTAGTTTCTGCACCCCTATCGCTAACTCTTTGGTCTCTTTTCGAAGTGTTTCATCGATTGGGTTGGTAAAACCACTTTCAAAATAGGCATTCCAGCAAGCGAGTTGTTTTACCTCCTGTGAGGGAACTCCTTTATAGTCAACGCTGGCCGCAAGGTTGACTTCTCCGGTTGTCAAGGTGCCGGTTTTATCCGAACAAAGGATTGAGATGGCTCCTAGGTCCTGGATGGCTGCTAGTTTTTTGACCAATACCTGTTTTTTTGCCATTCGAAGGGCCCCAATGGACAAATTGGTGATCATAATGGCAGGCAGTAGCTCTGGAGTAAGCCCAACAGCCAATGCAATGGCAAATAAGACACTGGAAAGCATTGGCTTCCCGCTTACCAAGCTAAATATCAGAATGGCGGTTGATAGGATAAAGGTCATTTTCATTAGTAAATAACCAAAGGTCCGGACTCCTTTTTGAAAGGCTGATTCTGGTTCTGCTTGCGATAGGCGGGTACTGAGTTGGCCTAGAATGGATTGGTCGTGTGGGAGGATTACGACTGCTCTGCCCCTTCCACTTAATACGCTGGTTCCAGCGTACAATACATTTTTTCGTTCAGCTAATGCGGTGGCAAGGGGCAGGGCTCCAACTGATTTTTCACTGGCAAAGGACTCGCCTGTGAGGGCGGATTCGTTGACATGTAGGTCTTTTTCTTCCAGTAAATAACTGTCGGCAGGTAAAATATCACCCGCCTTTAGTTCGAGGAGGTCCCCAGGAACCAATTGGTCAAAGGGTAGTTGATGAACCGCAGAGGATCGGATGACTCGAGCCTTTAGATGGAGGGACGACTGTAGTTTTTTTACTGCTCTACTAGCTCTAAACTCCTGTGCGAAACCCACGAAGCTGGTGAGTAATAAGATGGTGAGGAGAATAGCTGCATCCTTGTATTCTCCAAAGTAGAACGATAGGGAAACGGCAAATACCAGTAAAAGGACCAAGGGAGAGTTAAACTGCCTCCAAAAAAGAAGCATGTAGGTCCAGATTTCTGCGCGGGTAGTATGCTTTTTTTTGAGTTGAAGTGCTCTTTTACGGGCAACCGCCTGTGTTAAGCCTTCTGTTGCCGAAGTGCTTGTGAACCGGATGATTTCTTCCGGTTGGTATTGCCAGAAGGAGGAGGCATCCCAACTTTTATTCATTCAAGCAAAGTTAAGGAAAGCTGGTGGCTTTTTAAGTGGTCCTGACTTTGACTATGCGTCTCCCTGAAATTTTTTCCAGAAGTTCTCGTCAAAAAGCGAGGCATTTGCCTTATGTCTCGGGGTTAGAAACATAGTTTTATTTATAACCTCGCCGCTAATTGGCAGTTTGGCTCTTATAGTTGTGATTGTTTTTGCTACGCTTAGTACTTTATCTGGACTCATGTTGATATTACTGACTTTCAAAATTCGTTCTAGCTCTTTATACACTATATTAAGCCACAAAACGGATACATACATGCGCCTCTATTCGCTTGGGCGTGAAGTGAAACATTGGACGGATATCAAGCGTTCCTTTGGTGATTCGGAAGGCTTTCTCAATTGCCCTTAAGCCATTGTATTGGTCATATACCTCTTTTGCCGAACGCAAGGTGTTGGTGACATACCCTTTTAAACCGTCCCAATGCTGACCCCTCGCCAACGTATTGCTCTATGGTCTGTTGATCATTGCTTATGCCTATAGTAGTAACTTCCTGGAACTTACCACCAGTTTTACTCACAACCACTACACTAATTGTACCTGATCTGTTCCTTTTTTTACGGACAAACATCCACAAAATTAACACTTTTTACTCTTGCGTCACCCAATTCGGTGACGCAAAAATTATAACTACATAGTAATCAAATATTTAAAAAGCAATACCTAAAAAAGTATCAAAGTCAGGACATTGCCGCACTTCTGAATATTTCAGTTAGAGGGGTAGAGGCCAGTCGGTATCGGCTTCGAAAACGATTGGGCTTGGATACCGACACTAATTTAACGGATTTTTTGATTCGTTTTTAGGGGGTATTTTAGTCAATTTAGAAGGATATGTTGACGGCGCAGCTTTGTTTTGAAGAAACGTTAGGTGGTGTTTTGATAATTAATCTAAATGAAGGGTCTTCAAATGGAGCTTTCCACAGGAGTCGAAGCCAATCTTTACTGGCTAAAGTAGTTTTATATGTTATGAAACGATTTACGAGTTTTCCATTCACATAGAGCCTTCAACAAGTGTCAGCCTTTACCCCCTACGAATCGTCCCCGTCTTTTGAACCACCACCACTTTATTTAATTGAACGCTCCCTGCCTCTAAACGAGCAAAGTACCATCCATTCAGAATAAAACCTAGGTCCATCCGGGCGGAAGTGGCCCCCTGCTCCACCAAAATGCTTCGCTCCAAAAGTCCCATCGGGTTGAATAATCGTAAACTGCCTTCCGTGGGTAGTGGATCAGACCAACTAAAATAAACCGCAAAGGAGGCTGGGTTGGGTCGGACCGACCAGCCGATACTCTCTTCGGGTGGATTACCCCCTGGTGCAAAAAGCACCACTTTCAGCTCAGCGGTGTTCGTCCGGATCGGTGGGTTAAAATCGAAATAAATATCGCAAAAATTCGAAACCACTGTTCCGATCTCCGGAGCTCCCAAGACGGGTATCCAGAATTTCACAAATCCTTGACTGCCCTCCGGATCACTCAGTGAATCAGGTAGTTGTATATCGGCAAAGAAAAAACGTAGCAGGCCCGCTTCGCCGATCTCCCAAGTACAAGGGTGGCTGCTCGAAATAAACCGAAAGAGGGACCAATCAAGTAGCGGACTTAAGGTATCTAATAACTCAACCCATTCAGCTGGGAAATTTCCAGTATTCTGAAATCGAATGGTGTACTCTAATCCAGGGTCTGCTGCTAGCTCTGCTGGAGTTATTAATGCTGGATCAACTTGTTTGTCGTTTGGATCATAAGCGCCCACCACCATGGCAAGGATTAAGTCAGAATCGTTCGTAGGGTTTGTATCGGGCCATGCGTTTTGTAGGCTTGCTTTGATCTGTACTGGGGTCCCCAAAGGAGTCTGTACCGGTGTATGCAACCAAAAATGATACTGTCTACTAGCAAAAGGTGCCATCACAGGGAGCTCCCAATGTAGACTATCAGTTCCAATTAAGGGCGTAAAGGGCTGTGCCTGACTAAACTGCAAGCCGCCCGGAAACCGAATGCCCAAGCTGGAGGAGG
>CANHDG010000182.1 GCA_947459365.1 Saprospirales bacterium | reverse complement strand
TACAACGGAAAATTGGCCCCGCAACGCGACAGCCAAGCCCTAGCCCTAGCAGTAGAAGAGGTAGTGGGTTTGGAAGAAAACCTGGAAAAAATGCGGAGAAATGCTCGGAAATGGGTGGAGAAAAACTATAACCAAGAGCTAATAGCCGATCAATACCTCAGGGTGTACCAAAAGGCTGAAAACAGCCACTAAAATGAAAAGCTTCAGAAGGGCGAACCTCCTGAAGCTTTTTCATTACTGTACTACAATGTAACTGAATTCTTATCGTGCGATTTGAACATTCACTGCATTGATACCTTTCCGTCCTGGTTGTGTTTGGAAAACAACCACGTCGCCCTCGCGAATATCATCGCGTAAGCCACTTACGTGGACAAAAATCTCTTCTCCAGTAGATTCGTCAGTAATGAAGCCGAATCCTTTGGATTCATTGAAGAACTTAACCGTTCCTTTTTGCATTGTATAAAATTTAAAAATTGAAAAAAACCGACCGAAGTCGACACAAAGATAAAGTCATTAATCGACATTACCTAATTTATTTTTAAAACAAAGCATTCAACCTAGCCGAAGTCACTTGTAGATCGAATCGATTTTGAGTTTGGGCGAACAAGGCGTTCTCTAAAATTAGCTGGGCTTCCCGTATATCGAGGGCTGTAGATTGCCCTTGCCGGAACCGCTCCATAGCGATGGCTTGTTGTTGGCGGGCATACTCCACATTGGCTGTTACCAGTCCATTAGTCTGTTCGAAGGCCTGGAATTGGCTATATAAGCTAAAAAGTTGCTGAATCAGGTTGGCTTGTAGTTGCTCCACCCGTAATTCGGCTGCTGCCCTATTGCGCTTGGCTACCGCCTGCTGCCGCTCAATATTTCCTCCCGTATAAAGCGGCATACTGAAATTCAGTCCAACGTTGGGTCCATGTTGCTGGTTAAAAAGAAAAAAGCCGGCGTTGTTATCGCTTCTGGTAAAATTGTAGGCACCATTCAGGCTCAAAATCGGCTTTTGGAGGATATTCGCCTGTTGTTCCACCAATTCGGATACCCGTAAGGTCTGGCGAAGTACTTCCAGGTTATCATTGCTCTGTAGGAGTTCTTGCACCATCGTATCCAAGGCAGGGAATCGGGGTGTTTCCTCCATGGGGGCTGTTTGGAAGGCAATGCCTGGATCCCGACCGATGAGTGTGTTGAGGGCAAATTTTGCAGAATTAAGGCTGTTTTGGGTCAGAATCAGGGCTTGATTGCGTTGGTTGAGGTCAATTTGCGCCTGCAATACGTCTGCCTGGTTTCCAAAACCAAATTCAAGACGGTTTTTTGCTAACGCATAACGTTCTGTCACCGCAAGCTGCACTTCTTGTAGGTTATTTACCGTGGCAGAAAGGATGGCCACTTGGAACCAAGCTAAGCTTACCTCCAGGCTGGTTTGTTGGATTTGAGCTTGAAGTTGTTTTTTGCCCAGTTCATCCAAGGCTTCCAACCGCCCTTTTTCCAAGTAAAGTCTACCACCACTATATAGGGTGTAACTTGCATTCAAACTGGCATTAAAGGCATTGTTAATCCCCAAGGGGCGGCTTATCTCTGTTCCATTTGATAATCGTTGCTGAAAATTCACCGCTGAAAGATTGTCACTGGCATTAAGGGTCACCAACGGGAGCAGACCTGCATTGGCGCGGGTATTGTTTAAATGGGCAATCGCTGCCTCATTGCTGCTCAGCTGAATATCATAATTGCGCTCCAAGGCAATCGTAATCGCCTTTACAAGGGAAAGGCTATCCTGAGCTGCTAAAGTAATAGGAAAAAAAAGAAGAAAAAGGAATGCACGCATACAGCAAATGTAGTTCAACGTTAAATCAAGCAAAGAAGGGGTTCGGAAAAATAAGTTAAGAAAGCAAAGCAACTCGCTCCAAATCCTCCGGACTGTCAATCCCTATGGTCTCCAAATCGGTCAACCCAACCTGAATGGTGTATCCGTTGTCCAGCCAGCGCAGCTGTTCGAGGGACTCCGCAGTTTCGAGGAGGGAAGTGGGTAATTGGGTAATTTCAAGCAAAGTCGAACGCCGAAAGGCATACAAACCGATGTGTTTGTAATGGAGGTCCTGCTCCAACCAATCAGTTGGTTCGCTGCCTCTGATATAAGGAATCGGATGTCGGCTAAAATAAAGAGCATGGCCCAATTGGTTAACTACTACCTTAACCGAGTTGGGATTGGTTAATAGGTGGGGATCGTCGATTTTTTTGGCCAGGGTCGCAATCCCCGACGAACCGGATTGAATGGTTTGGAGCAATCGCTGGATCTGCTCAGGCTGCACAAAAGGTTCGTCCCCCTGAATATTTAACACCCACTCCGCTTCCGGAAACAATTGGCAAACCTCAGCACAACGATCTGTACCACTGGAGTGTTCGGCCCGAGTAAGCACAGCCTTGCCACCGAACGCATGTACATGTTCGAGAATACGTGCATCGTCTGTAGCGACCCAAGCTTCCTGGATATCAGGTACCTGAAGCACCTGCTCATACACCCGCTGCACCATACTTTTTCCCTGAATCATTACCAGGGGTTTTCCTGGAAAACGAGTAGAAGCAAATCGAGCGGGAATAACAGCCAGAACCATATTTTTTTTCCTTGATAAAATTTAACTTAATTTTGCGGCGTTCTTTCTAAGCATTCGAACATACCCATGATGAAACACCTTTTAAGCCTTCTTCTGGCAGTCTTTAGTACGGCCTTGATGGCGCAATCCAGCAAAACCAAACCAACCAATGGGCCAACGGTGGTCCTGAGCGGCAAAGATACCTTATATCTAACCATTGAGGAGGGGAAAAAAATAATTCATCACCGAGCCAAACCCAAACAAACCCTGTTTTCCTTAGCCCGTTTCTACTGCCTTGGTCTGGACGAATTATATGAGTACAATCCCCGTTACCGAACGGATCCTACCTTAAAAGTAGGGCAACTTGTGGCCATTCCTACCCCAAATATTGCGATTAAACGATATAAACGTAAAGGATTCAAAAACGCATTACATACTCCTGTTTATTATGTGGTCCAACCAGGGGATAATTTGTACCAGATCTCTAAAAGGAGTTTTGATATGCCGGTAGATTCAGTTAAAGTACGAAACAAACTAAAATCCGATAACCTGGTGCCTGGACAATTGCTGCATATTGGTTGGATTGGTACGGAGGGATTTCAACCCGCTTGGCGGACCGAAAAAAAATCGGATCCAGTGGAAGTTCTGGCAGGGAGCATTGAGGAACAAAAAACTCAATACAAAGAAATGGTCAGCCAGGGCATTTGTACCTGGACCAACGATCAAACGGACGCGCACGACTTTTATGCCCTGCACCGGGAAGCCGCGATTGGGAGTATCCTGGCAGTGACGAACCCGGCCAATCGAAAAACGGTACACGCCAAAGTTATTGGTCGGATTCCTCCTAATTTCAGCAAACGAATTGAAGTGGTGCTTTCCTTAGGGGCAGCACAGAAAATCAGTGCTACGGAAGCCGAATTCCTGACTAAATTGAAGTATTTTTACTAGTTTCCGTTCAGTAGGCTGGATAGAACAAAAGCGGCGAATAGAATCCTACTCGGATTCCATTCGCCTGCTTTATTCATCCAAACGGGTGGTATGATTACCCGAGCAAGTTAGCCATATCTGTTCTTTCTCGAACGATTCGAACGACCTCGCTAACTGGGATGCGTTCTTGCCGCATTGAATCCCGTTCGCGAATGGTGACGGTATCATCTTCGATGGTATCGAAGTCGATGGTCACGCAATACGGGGTACCGATCGCGTCTTGGCGGCGGTACCGCCGTCCAATAGCATCTTTCTCGTCGTATTGACAGAGAAAATGCAGCTTCAATCGGTCATAGATTTCACGTGCTTTCCCTACGAGTTCCTCCTTGTTTCGAACAATTGGTAACACCGCACATTTTACGGGAGAGAGCGCTGGATGGATTTTAAGCACCGTTCGCTTTGCATCTTCCCCTTGTGCATCCGGAACAGTTTCTTCGATCAAGGCATTGCTCAGGACGGAAAGGAACATCCGATCGCAGCCCACCGAAGTTTCTACCACATACGGAATATAGTGTTCTTCCAATTCCGGGTCGTAGTAAGTCATTTTTTTACCAGAAAGGTCGGAATGGCTTTTCAGGTCAAAATCGGTGCGGGAGTGGATGCCCTCCAGTTCTTTGAAACCAAAAGGAAATTCAAATTGAATATCTACGGCGGCGTTGGCATAATGCGCCAGGTTGTCGTGGTCTTTAAATTTTAGTTTTTCGGCAGGGGTGATAGCTTTATGCCAGGCCATTCGTTTTTCTTTCCAGTACTGGAACCACTCCATTTCAGTGCCAGGACGAACAAAGTATTGCATTTCCATTTGTTCAAACTCCCGCATTCTGAAGATAAACTGCCGAGCCACGATTTCATTCCGGAATGCTTTCCCGACCTGAGCAATTCCGAACGGGATTTTTTGCCGGGTGGTTTTTTGAACGTTGAGGAAATTCACAAAAATCCCTTGGGCCGTCTCCGGGCGCAGGTACAATTTACCTTCCTCCCCAGCAATGTTGCTCATCTGTGTGGAGAACATCAAATTAAACTGCCGTACATCCGTCCAGTTTTTGGACCCAGTATCGGGTTCTGTAATCTCCAACTCCTCGATAATAGCTTTGATATCAGCCATATCGCCCGACTGTAAGGAGGCGGCGAGTCGCTTTTCGACGGCTTCGGCCCGCTGAAGGTAATCGGAAACCCGAGGATTGGTTTCGCGGTATAGTTTTTCATCAAAAGACTCACCGAACCGTTTGGCGGCTTTTTCGACCTCCTTATCCGCCTTTGCCCGAAGCTTATCGATTTCGGTTTCGATAAGGACATCCGCGCGAAAACGCTTCTTTGAATCCTTATTATCTACCAATGGGTCATTGAACGCATCTACGTGGCCAGAGGCTTTCCAGATCAGCGGGTGCATAAAAATGGCGCTATCAAGGCCCACAATGTTTTCGTGGACTTTGACCATCGCATTCCACCAGTAACTCTTTATGTTATTTTTAAGTTCTACACCGAGTGGACCGTAATCGTACACTCCACCTAAACCATCATAAACCTCTGAACTGGGATACACAAATCCGTATTCTTTGCAGTGCGCCACCAGGCGCTTAAATAAATCTTCTTGCATGTTTTAATATCCAATTATGGCCGCAAAGGTCGGTAAAATTTCCTTTACCTTTGCCAAGAGAAATGAAATATCCGTTTAAAGATCTAAAAGTGGTGGAATTGGCCTCAGTTTTGGCGGGACCAGCTGTCGGAATGTTTTTCGCTGAACTAGGTGCGCAGGTGATCAAAATTGAAAATCCCCGCACGGGCGGTGATGTCACTCGCCGATGGAAATTGCCGATGGAACCGGAGGAGCGGCGGTGGTCGGCTTATTTTTGCAGCGTTAATTGGAATAAACAATCCCTTTTCCTCGATTTATTAGAGGAAAAGGACAGAGCCGTTGCGGAGGAGTTGATCTGCTCAGCCGATATTGTGGTATCTAATTTTCTACCTGCCTCAGCTCAAAAAATGGGAATGGAACCTGAGCGCTTGCGGACGCTTAACCCTCGATTAATCATTGCCCAATTGCAATCCTTTGACGATCCGACTGATGAACGTCCAGCATTTGACATGGTGCTTCAGGCGGAGGCAGGCTTCTTGTACATGAATGGAGAACCCGACCGAGCTCCAGTGAAAATGCCGGTAGCCTTGATTGACTTATTGGCTGGGCACCAACTAAAGGAAGCCATATTAATTGCCTTGCTAAACCGGGAGCGCAGTGGAGAGGGCGCAATCGTTCGAGTTTCCCTCTTAGAAAGTGCCTTGGCTTCTTTAGCCAACCAGGCTTCGAATTACCTGAATACCGGCTTTATCCCGCAACGGATGGGAACTGCCCACCCCAACATCGCTCCC
>CANHDG010000181.1 GCA_947459365.1 Saprospirales bacterium | reverse complement strand
GTCCTAATCTTCGTGCCGCTGGAGTAGATTACGATGTTCGGGTGATGAATCCATATTCCTCTTATGAGGACTTTGACTTCATTGTTCCAGTCGGCGTTAACGGAGATACCTACGACCGGTTCATGGTGCGCCAAGAAGAAATCCGCCAATCGCTACGTATTATTCAGCAGGCCTATAACAACCTCCCTGCTGGCGATTACCATGCGGATGTGCCCGACTTTTACCTGCCTTCCAAGGAGGATGTATACACCAAGATGGAGGCTTTGATTTACCACTTTAAGGTGGTTATGGGTGAAACCCCTATTCCAGAAGGTGAAGTTTATCATTCGGTAGAAGGAGGAAACGGGGAGTTGGGTTTTTACCTCATCAGCGATGGAGGCCGGACTCCGTACCGCCTTCACTTCCGCCGTCCCTGTTTCATTTATTACCAGGCTTACCCAGAGATGATCACCGGATCCATGCTGTCCGACGCGATCTTGACGATGAGCTCGATGAATGTAATTGCAGGTGAACTGGATGCCTAACTTTTCAAATTCGATATACGCTACTTTATAAATATGCAATTAACTGGACAAAATAGTGCACCATTTCAATATTCTTCGGGTGCATTGGAGGAAGTAAAGGCATTGATGGGCCGATATCCGGAAGGAAAATCAAAGAGCGCGCTCATCAGAGCCCTGCATATCGCGCAGGAAGAAAACCAGGGTTGGCTAAGCATCCCAGCCATGAACCATGTAGCAGAAGTGATGGGAATTACCCCTATAGAAGTATATGAGGTAGCCACCTTCTACAGTATGTACAACCTCGAACCTGTCGGCAAATTCGTGCTCGAGTTCTGTCAGACGGGTCCTTGCGCTATTGAAGGAGCAGAAAAAATCATCGAATATACCAAGCAAAAACTCGGTATTGGCAAAAACCAAACGACTCCTGACGGTTTGTTTACGATCAAGCAAGTGGAGTGCTTGGGAGCCTGTGGCTATGCGCCTATGATGCAAGTAGGAGAATTTTACCACGAGCACCTTACCACTGAAAAAATAGATCAATTTATAGAAGATTGTAGGGCTGGAAAAATAGACAAGGGCACCTGGAAAATGCATTAATACGAACCGAACCAACTTTATCACGTTAACCATCCTCCCTTATGGCGGCAACAGGTACTATTCAGAACACCGAATTGGCCAATGAAAACAAACCCAACCTCAGCTACTGGCAAATCATCAGTATGAGTTTTGGTTTTCTTGGGATCCAGTACGGATTTGGTCTCCAGCAGGCCAATATGAGTCCTATTTACCGGTACTTAGGTGCAGAGGAAAGTGATATCCCTGGCTTATGGCTAGCGGGGCCTCTTACAGGGCTCTTGTTACAACCCATTATTGGAGCTCTATCCGATAGAAGTTGGTCAACTCGGTTTGGAAGAAGGAAACCGTACGTGTTTTTCGGAGCAGTAATTGGAAGTATCGCCATGTTTATGATGCCCAATTCCTCCTCTGTACTCATGGCGGCCAGTTTGATGTGGTTATTAGATGCAGGTTTGAACTCCTCCATGGAGCCGTTTCGGGCCTTTGTTGGGGATATGCTTAACAGCAAGCAGCGTCCCATTGGATTTTCAGTACAATCATTCATGGTTGGATTTGGCCAAACCATGGCAAATCTGATGCCCTTTATTCTGCCAATGATTGGCATATCGTACGCAGTAACCGCCGATGTACAAAACGGAATTCCAGATTCGGTTCGCTTGCCTTTTTACGTAGGTGGCGCTGCTATACTATTAACGGTGTTCTACACCATGTACACCACTAAAGAGTATCCGCCGGAAAACGAAGACTACAAAAAGAAAATAGAATTTACACCAGCTCAAGAAAAAGGTATTCAGTTTTGGAGACTGGTTTTGTCCTTCGGAGCCGCCTTCATGGGAACCTTATTCGCCGCGCGCTCAACGGATCTATCTTCCGCTTTGATGATTGGTGGAGCGATCTTGATTAGTTTAAATTTATTGTTGCTTTTACCGGTTTTCAAAGAGATTTTAGCTTCTTTGTCAGAAATGCCTCCAGTAATGAGGCAGTTATGGTGGGTGAAGTTTTTTACCTGGTACGGACTCCCTTTGATGTGGCAATACTTATCTCTTGCGGCAGCTAAATACGCCTTTAATGCAGCTAGTCCAGAGATCAATCCAGAAGGATTTGAGGCTGGGAAAAACTGGGGAAGCCTTTGTTTCGCTATGTTTAGCGTTTCTTGCTTTGTTATCTCCATTTTCCTACCGGCAATTGCCCGTAAAATAGGAAGCCGGAGATTAACCCATGCTTTGTTTCTCACCATCGGCGCCTTGGGTTTTTTCAGTGTTATTTTGACCAACGATAAATATATTTACCTGACAGGAATGACTCTTATTGGTCTTGCCTGGGGTTCCATCATGTCTCTACCTTATTTGATGCTAGCAGACTCTGTATCACAGGCAAAAATGGGTGTTTATATGGGTATATTTAACGGATTCATTTGTATTCCCCAGTTTATTGGGATGCTTACTGTTCCGTTGTTTTACAAAACGATTTTAGGAGATGATCCAAGAAATGCCTTAATGCTGGCTGGCGCTTGTATGTTAGCCGCTGCAGGCTCCTGTTTTTTGGTCCAAGAGAAAAAATAAGTTATCCACAACAATACGAACGCTATGAGTGAACTAAAGCCGGGAGATATTGCTAAACTTTTCAAAAAGCCCTCTGAGAAGAGGTACGATTACTTTATCTCGACGGTAGCAGATACCGAGGAAGTCTACGGCCTTGCGGATGAGGAAGGTTGGGCCCTTTTGGGTGACGATGAAGAGGGAGAAGATATTATTCCATTGTTTCCAGGGCGTGCGTTTGCTGAACAGTTCAGAGTAGAAAATGATTTTGAAGAGTACGGGATTGGTGTTTTGGACGTCAATGAGTTATTGGAATGGCTGGATGACATGGAGAAGGATAATATGTTGGTGGCGGTGTTTCCCAATTTGGAGTTAAGTGGGGCGGTTATTAAACCATCCTTGCTAAAAAAAGACTTACAGTTGGAATTGGAGAAATACGATGAAGACGGAAAAAAAATAAAGAAATAAACATTAAGCTATAGGTAACTACATGGGACGTAAATTGCTTTTAGAACATGCACAGGTAGAAGGTATCCATACCTACGAAGTGTACCGCAAACACGGTGGATACCGGTCGGTTGAAAAGGCGTTAAAAACCATGACACCCGATGAAGTGGTGGAAGAGGTTAAAAAATCCGGTTTGCGCGGCCGTGGAGGCGCGGGATTCCCAACCGGCATGAAATGGTCTTTCTTGGCAAAACCAGAGGGAGTCCCAAGGTACCTGCTTTGCAACGCGGATGAATCAGAGCCGGGCACCTTCAAAGACCGGTATTTGATGGAAAAAATACCGCACTTGCTAATTGAAGGAATGATTACTTCCTCCTATGCATTAGGAGCAAATACGTCTTATATCTACATCCGTGGGGAATATGCTTGGATTGTGTTTGTGTTGGAGCGCGCAATTAAGGAAGCATACGCCAATGGCTGGCTAGGCAAAAACATCCTTGGCACCGGTTACAACCTGGATTTATATGTTAACTGCGGTGCAGGCGCCTATATCTGTGGGGAAGAAACAGCCTTGATCGAGAGCCTGGAAGGAAAGCGTGGGAATCCTAGGATTAAACCTCCCTTCCCAGCGGTGAAAGGTTTGTGGCAAAGCCCAACCGTCGTTAATAATGTAGAAACGATTGCAGCAGTAGTGCCCATCGTAAATGATGGAGGAGATGAATACGCCAAAATTGGGATTGGAAAAAGCACTGGAACAAAACTGATTTCTGCCAGCGGGAATATCAACCGCCCAGGGGTCTATGAAATTGAATTGAATGTTCCTGTAGAAGAATTCATTTATTCCGATCAATACTGTGGGGGAATCAAGAACGGGAAACGCTTGAAAGCATGCGTCCCGGGTGGTTCTTCTGTTCCTATTCTACCCCATTACCTTGTTTGCAAAACCGCCAACGGGGAGGATCGTTTAATGACTTACGAAAGTTTGGCAGATGGAGGTTTTGCCTCCGGCTCAATGCTAGGTTCAGGGGGCTTCATCGTTTATGACGAAGACCAGTGTATTGTTCGAAATACCTGGAATTTTTCCCGCTTCTATGCACACGAGTCTTGTGGTCAATGTTCCCCCTGCCGGGAAGGTACGGGTTGGATGGAAAAAGTACTGCACCGATTGGAACATGGTCATGGAAAAATGAGTGATATTGACTTGTTAGCAGATGTCGCAAAGAAGATTGAAGGAAATACCATCTGTCCATTGGGCGATGCAGCAGCTTGGCCCGTTAGTGCGGCGATTCGCCACTTTCGGGAAGAGTTTGAGTGGCACGTAAATGAACCTGTTGCAAGCCAGCAACGCAATTACGGGCTAGTCAAAGAGCCAACTGCAGCCGTTTAACCCCATTTGCTCACAATTGTTAGCGGAAATTTAGATATTATGCCAAAAGTAACAATAGACGGACAAACGATAGAGGTCCCAGAAGGCACCACCATCTTAACAGCTGCCCGACAGATTGGTGGTGAGTTGGTTCCACCTGCCATGTGTTATTACTCCACCTTGAAAGGTTCTGGTGGCAAGTGCCGCACCTGTCTGGTGAAAGTCACCAAGGGTTCAGAAAAGGACCCTCGGCCCATGCCTAAATTGGTTGCATCTTGCCAGACGATGGTCATGGACGGGATGGAAGTGGCAAGTAAGGCAAATGAGGAAGTCACCAAAGCAAGGGCTGGTGTGGTTGAGTTTTTGTTGTTGAACCACCCGCTAGATTGCCCTATTTGTGACCAGGCAGGCGAATGTCATCTGCAGGATCTGGCATTTGAGCATGGCGCTGCCAGCACTCGGTACGAGTTTGAAAGAAGAACGTTCGAAAAGATTGATATTGGCCCGTATATCAAGTTGCACATGACCCGCTGTATTTTGTGTTACCGCTGTGTTTATGTAGCCAACCAATTGACCGAACAACGGGTACACGGGGTAATTGGCCGTGGAGATCATGCTGAAATCAGCACCTTTATTGAAAAAGCCATAGACAATGATTTTTCAGGAAATGTGATTGATGTTTGTCCTGTAGGTGCCTTAACCGATCGTACGTTCCGATTCAAAAGTCGCGTTTGGTTCCTCAAACCCATGGATGCCCACCGCAACTGCCCAAAATGTGCGGGAAAAGCCGTCGTTTGGATGTATGGAAACGAAATTTTCCGGGTCACCGCGCGAAAGGATCAATACGGGGAAGTGCATGACTTCATTTGCAACACTTGCCGTTTTGACACCAAGTCTACCAGTGATTGGACCATCGAAGGGGCAAGGCAAATTGACCGGCACTCGGTCATCAGTCAAAACCACTACGATCAAGGGATCACAGTTCGCTAAACAACCAACCTGCAAATGGCTTTCAAGTCCAGTTTGGAACTAGTAAGCTGCTGTTGAATCATTCGCAACAACAACAAGTTATGTTTGAGTTATATTTAATGGACACTGCTTTTTTGCTTCAGAAAATGGGCTTGGTCGGTGTTGTATTTTTGGTTACCCTGGGCATAGCAGCCTATTCAACCTATGGAGAACGCAAGGTGGCGGCCTTTCTCCAAGATCGCCTAGGACCTGATCGAGCTGGTCCGTTTGGATTGCTTCAGCCGATTGCAGATGGGGTTAAAATGTTCATGAAAGAAGATTTTATTCCCCAAAATGCCTCCAAATGGCTTTTCATTTTGGCACCGGGTATCTTTATGTTTGTCGCTTGTATGACCAGTGCGGTCATTCCCTGGGGGACAGAACTGACGCTCTTCGGAACACCTATCCAGTTACAGGTAGCAGACATTGATATCGGTATTCTGTACATTATGGGTTTCGTTTCCCTGGGAGTGTATGGAATTATGATTGCTGGCTGGTCGTCGAACAATAAATACTCCTTGTACGGAGCAATCCGGGCGAGTGCACAAATGGTGTCTTATGAACTGGCAATGGGGCTTTCTTTGATTGCCCTGGTCATGATGTCCGGCACCCTTAGTATTGGAGAGATTGTGAAGCAGCAGACCGGATTTGGATGGAATGTTTTGTATCAACCGTTGGGTTTTT
>CANHDG010000180.1 GCA_947459365.1 Saprospirales bacterium | reverse complement strand
CGAACCCATGGGTAAGCAAGACCCAGATTGGATTCCATTTGCCAGAAGCAACGGAAGCACGTCTGACGATCTACGACGCCTTGGGACGGATTCTGTACACGGCGAAAGGTCAGTTTGTGAAAGGATATAATTGGTTCTTGGTAGATTGTTCTCTGTTAGATTCGGATGGTAATTTATATTACCGAGTAGAGACTAAAACGGATGCTGCGAGTAGGCCAATGCAGCTACTGCACAAATAAAGGTTGGACAGAGGGAGGAGTGCCAACCCTCCCTCTGCTCTGCTGTTTGTTCAATCAAAGAGCAGAGCGTAATAAGATTTAAATCTACAATTAAAGACCGAAACACAATCGATTGATTTTTTCAAAAAAGAAAAAATAAGGTATGAAGTTATTAAAAAATACCACAATAGGTTTAGAAAACAAACATCAATGGCATTACTTTTGATTTTTCGACAGGAAGCTTAACCCGGCCTTGATAACTAAAAATTTCCTCATGAAAAAAGCCCTCTTTTCCAATATTTTCTTCTTTTTGTGTCTTCCAGCCAGCATTTTTTGCCTTCCTGTAACTGATCACCCTGCTTTCTTCCATGAAAGTAGTTGTCTTGCATTTTCCGTTAGTAATGACCATAGCCCATTTTCAGAAATAACCAATCGGGGTAGGGTAGCATTAGACAGTTCGACTCCATTGGTGATACTCCCGACGGAACCTCGGTTTTGTGGCCTGGATACCAATTTGGTCCATTTTTGGAACGCTGACTATTGGTCGGATCCTCGCTTGAATAGCCAGGATTTGATGGAGGCAGCATGTGATTTATCCATCACCGTGGAGGAAGCTTGTAGTTCAGGCCCTTTGGCGATTCAATATCAATTGTTGCTTGATTTGGATGGCAATGATACCCTGGAAACCATCCTGGAAAGTGGGTCTTTGCCCGGAATTAACCAACTATTCTATAATAACCTTAATACCCCATCGTATGCGGGCGGTGAGGCCCGAGAATTTGATTTTCGGCCCGTAGGGGAAGATCAAAAATGGGGGTTCGGAATCCAGGTCCTTTCAACCGTCCCAGGGCAATGGACGGCAAGGGTGCGCTGGTTAAACCAATTGGGAGAGGACACCATTCCACAACTACCTTACGGAAAGCACCTGATTCGCTGGCGCTTGCAAAGTGCTTGCGGACTGGAAACTACCTATGAACAGGCTTTTGAAGTAGTGGATTGCTCCGCTCCCCAGGTGCTCTGCAAGCAAAATGGATCTTTCAACATAGTAAGTCACTCCTTCCAAGCCGCAAGGGTGCTGACTACCGACCTCTTGGCGCTTGCCTATGATAATTATAGCCCGACGAGTGAACTGGAATTTTCAATGCGGATCGCCAATACTGGGACCGATTTTCCTTTAAATCCAGATGGTAGTCCGGTCGAGTACATCGATTTTGGGTGCCTGGAATATGGCTACCAATACGTAGACCTTTGGGCGATAGATCCAGCTGGAAATACCAATTTCTGCCGCTCTAAATTAATTGTAGAAGATTCCAACCAAATTTGTTGTTTATTCGAACACAGTTTTGTTTCTGGAGAAATTCTAAATGGCTTCGGACAAGCCGTGCAAGATGTAACAGTGGAGTTGAATACCACAGTGAGCAGTTTACCCATCGGACTTGAGTCGGTCACCAATGCATGGGGTAAATACTTTATTAACTATTTAGTTCCTTTTCATACTGAGTTGACCATTGTTCCTTCAATGGAGTTAGATCCCCTCAATGGGGTTAATACATGGGACTTATACCTGATCAGTCGGCATATTTTAGGACTAATTCCATTAAATGATCCCTTCAAATTAATTGCAGCGGATGCCAATAAGTCCGGGACCATCACCACCCTTGATATTGCGGAATTGCGGAAGCTGATTTTGGGTACCCTTACCGAGTTGCCACATCAACAAAGTTGGCGGTTCTTACCCGTAACACATGTATTCACCGATCCGACCAATCCTTTTTTAGACGCCCTACCGGAAGTAATTAGAGATACCACTTTAGCCCAAAGCAGTCCCAAAATCAATTTTACCGGGATCAAAATTGGGGATGTTGATTACAGCGCTGTTTCCAACTGTTTGCTTGGGAGCGAGGAGCGGACAGAGGGGACCTTTATCATGGAGGTAGAGGATCGTCAAGTGTCCGTTGGAGAGGAGTTTACCGTTTCGTTTGAACCAGTCGAGCAGGTGGACGCCTTTCAATTTACGCTTCTGTTGGAAGAGCTCGAATTACTAGAGGTGCTGCCTGGTCCAAATCAATCCCTGGAACAGTTTGGTGTTTTTGAAAGAGCTGTTACAACGGCAGTGGAAGGGGCAGCTGAACCGTTTAGCCTGCGTTTTCGAGCTAGGCAAGCTGAGAGATTAAGCCAGCTAATTCGTTTGTCAAGTCAAATCACGCCAGCAGTCGCTTTTGATAAGGGCAAAAAAAGTAAGATTGCACTTCGATTTCATGCCTTTGAGACGGACCGTCCGTTTGAGCTGTTTCAAAATGTGCCCAATCCCTGGGGGCAGCAGACCCGGATTGGATTTTACCTGCCGGAGGATGGGGAAGCCCGATTGAGTATTTTTGATGCCCTCGGGAGGTTAATTTTTTCTGAAAAAAAGCAATTCCAAAAAGGGGAAAACCAATTTGTCGTCGAACTTCAGTTGACTCCCACTTTTGGAAAATTACTCTACCAAGTGGAAACCGAAACCAATCGGGCCGTCCGAGTTATGGTCAAAGAGTAAGCGGCTGTTTCCAAAAGAGTTAGAATCTAAATAACACAGAGCACGAGGAAAGCACTTCTCTCGTGCTCTGTGTTATTTGGAAACGGGACTTACTTCGAAGCCCAACACGGAATTTCGTTTTCAGGGAAAGCAATTTTGTTTAAAGACTGCTAAACAGCAGAGGCAATCAAATAGGCAGTTACTGTAAAGTATACGCCAATCACCCCAAATACCGTCATGACCCAAAAGAATAAGTGTTTGAGTTGGTCAGAGCTGATGACGAGTCCAACGGCCCCCATCACTAAACAGAGTTGAAGGAATAAGCTGGCAAGATCAAATTTATCGCCAGAGGCCCCCAACTTTTCTGCTTCTTCTGCCCATTCATTCGCCCCAACAATTAACCCCATTTTCCCATTAATATCCTGCGCCCATTCAGTAGTATCGAGTTTGGAAGATCCCACCAAAATCTCTTTCTTTTCTTTTCCATAACGCTTGATCTCAGCACGGGCAATGTCCATTAGCGAGTCCACTGCCGCCTCATGTCCTGCTTCTACCATTCCACCGGCTACCATCGACCTTAAAATGTTCAAGTGCCCTTCCTCCATTCCTTGTTTGATGCTTTTGGACATGTACCAATTGTAGGATTTGGTCTGCTCATTGTGGGAGATAATTTCGTCATCCCCAAATTTTCCGGCAAAAAGGTCGGAAATAGCAAGGGCTGCCGCAAAAATGGCAATAAACAAGCCCAGCCGAAGTTCGGTATTGCCTTCTTTTGTCTCACTCATACTAGTTTGATTTGATCGTTTTTGAAAAAGCTCTAAAAAAGGTGTTTGATGTATTTTTATCGAAAAAATGATATTCTTTTTGTTTTTCTATGAAAAGCCTCTTTTAAAAAGGGTGTATCTTTTAATTGCCTAATTAAGCGAACGCGTCCAGCGTAAAGGTACTGGTTCAATAGAAAATTCAAAAGGCATTTTTTCCTAAAATCCAAAAAGTTAAATCCCTTGCTCTCCTCCAGCCGCTGGAACACAAAATTGTACCGGAACAAGGCTGTCTGCAAGAAAAAAATTACTTTTGCAGCGAGGGGGCCAACTTCCCCTACTGTTTGTAAAATCCTGTTCGTTATGCAAATAAATGACGTTTTTGACCCCGGTTTTTATCGGGCCGCTCCCAACCGCTATCAACAGATGCAGTACCGCCGTTGTGGTCGAAGTGGACTGCAGCTTCCCCTGCTTTCTATCGGCCTCTGGCATAATTTCGGCCATACCGATAACCTGGAAACAGCCCGCCACCTCCTAAGGGCGGCTTTTGACCACGGGATTACGCATTTCGACCTGGCAAATAATTATGGTCCGCCCTTCGGCGCTGCTGAAGAGAATTTTGGACGTCTTTTTCGAGAGGATTGGAAGCCTTACCGCGATGAGCTGATTTTATCCACCAAAGCGGGCTGGGATATGTGGCCCGGCCCTTACGGTAATTTTGGCTCTCGAAAATACCTGATCGCTAGCCTGGATCAAAGTTTGAAGCGGATGGGGGTTGACTATGTTGATATTTTTTACCACCACCGCCCCGATCCGGATACTCCACTGGAAGAAACCATGGGCGCGCTTGACCATATCGTTCGACAAGGGAAAGCACTCTATGTCGGTATTTCTCAGTACCATCCAGCAGAAACACAACGGGCAGTGGAGCTCCTGAGACAAATGGGCACCCCCTTACTAATCCACCAACCGCGTTACTCTATGATGGACAGATGGGTTGAAAAGGGCCTCTTGGATGTCTTGGAAAAAGAAGGCGTAGGCAGCATCGCATTTTCCCCACTTGAACAAGGGCTTTTAACAGATAAATACCTTCATGGTCTGCCCGAAGACTCCAGAGCCGTGAAGGATGGCCGCTACCTAAATAAGGAAAAAATTACGCCAGAATTGATTGAGAAAATCAAGGAACTGAACCAAATCGCACGCGGCCGCGGACAATCATTGGCTCAAATGGCGGTTGCTTGGTTACTCAAAGACCCGCGTATCACCACTGTATTGGTGGGTGCCAGCTCCTCCAAGCAGCTGTTGGACAGCATAGGAAGCTTACAAAACCTAGATTTTTCAGCGGAAGAGTTATCCAATATTGAGCGGGTTCTTGGTTAAATTCGGACCAGAACTGTGTGTAGGGTCTTTTCTCCTACCCACAACAGTATCATTCCACTTAGTTTTAAGGTTGAAAAATACCGGACTGAAAAGGTGTTCTACCAAATTGGTCCGGTATTTTTCGTTAAAAATCAGGGAAGCTTACTGAAGGGCAAACTACCCATTGCTTTGTTTTGCTCCAGAAAAATCCAGTAATTTCCCGCCGGCAAATTTTGAAGGTCAACCCTTGTAATGGGTCCGTCCGTTTGTCCACGTTGTACCGTTTTCCCTGTTACATCCACAATCTGAAAGCGCTGGCTGCTCCAACTAGGGTCGATCTCCACCTGTAAAAAGGATCTGGCAGCCGTTGGGTAAATCCGCCAATCAGAACGCTCCGTTTTCTCAGTGGTAGCAGAAACTTCGCTGATCTGAAAGTCCCAAATTCCTCGGGCATAGGTCGCAAAACGAGCTGTCTGGCTAGACGCCAGATATTCTACATCCATATATTGTAGCACCGGGGCATCCGTTCCGGAAATGTCTGCCCAAAGTCCCGTGGCAGGATCCAACACAAAAGGTCCAATGCTGGTTGCCGCAAACAGTAGGCTCTCTTCCTCGTTCCCTGCAAAGGCTTCGACTCGACACGCAGGCATTCCCATATTCATCGCCTGAAACGTCTGTCCGTGGTTGCTGCTGTAAAAAACAGGGCTGTTGGAATATCCAGAACCTCCCACCCAAACTTCCCCTAATTGGGTGGTGGAAGGGTGAATGACCCGAGGGTACATACTGTTTGAAAGAAGGGTGCTGCTCCAGGTCTGACCACCATCCGAAGAGCGCAAAAAATACCCGTTTTCAGTGGCGACATAAAAATAATTGAAATCCAGGGGTGAAATCGCGATGGCACTGATCTTTGCGCTTACCAATGCTTCAAAATTGGTCGGGAACTGGGTGGAAATCGCAGAATTATTTGGATTGGCTTTCAATTCAATCAAGTAATTCCCGGCAGTATTATGTAGAAAACCAGCGGTATAGCAGCGGTCGGGATACTGCTGCGGCACCCAAATAGGAGCCTCCCAATACGGAATCGCCCCATCGTAATTGTAAGGTGACCAGGTGGAAAGCGCCTGGTCGGTTCCAGTCATGTAATTACATCCATCCCCCAGCCACCAGAGCCAAAAGGTGTTGCCTCCATCCCCAGAAGCAACATTGGATACGTCCCCTCCCCATTGGAAGGTAAAGTCAACAGGGCCTTGCTGCGTGTTTCCTAATTGGGTGTGGGAGTAGCCAT
>CANHDG010000179.1 GCA_947459365.1 Saprospirales bacterium | reverse complement strand
TTGGGTTAGTTCTGATGATCTGAATCGCGAAGAAAGCTTCCTTCGTTCTGCTGAACAGGAATTCACCGTGGAAAACGCCGTCGAAACCGACGGAAAATGGGAAGCCAGCCGCCGCGATTTCTTAAAAGTTTTAGGCTTTGGTCTGGGAGCAGCTACCTTGGCTGCTTGCGAAACACCTGTTCGGAAAGCAATCCCTTATGTTTCCAAGCCAGACGAAATCGTTCCTGGTGTTGCTAACTATTTTGCCTCAACCATAGTAGAGGGAGGTGACTACTGCTCTGTGTTGGTAAAAACACGGGAAGGTCGTCCAATCAAAATTGAAGGCAACTCCATTTCCAAGGTAACCAAAGGCGGTACCAGCGCTCGGGCTCAAGCCAGCGTGCTAAGTTTGTATGACACTAAGCGCATACGCACTGCTGGAATGGTGGCAGACGGAGCTGTTACCGAGAAGGCGTGGGCGGATCTGGATACAGAAATTAAGGCAAAATTAGCTGCAGGCAATGTGCGAATCCTGACAGGAACGCTGATGAGCCCGTCCGCAAAGGCTGTTTTGGCTGAGTTTATAGCAAAATATCCAACCGCTAAAGTAGTTTCCTACGATCCCGTTTCTGCTGCTGCCCTGTTGGATGCCAACAAGGCTTGCTACGGCATGCGAGTAGTTCCTCACTACGATTTCGAAAAGGCGGATGTGATCGCATCTTTCGGGGCCGATTTCCTCGGAACCTGGATCAGCCCAGTCGAGTACGCTCGTGCCTATGCTGAGAATCGTAAAACAGCTAATGTACGCGCTGGAAAGATGTCTCGCCATTACCAAGTGGAGAGCTACATGTCCCTAACGGGTTCCAATGCAGATAACCGAATTGCTGTCCGCCCAAGTGAAATGGGTGCAGCAATTTCTTATTTATACTCAAAAGTAACCGGTCAACCTGGTGTTTCTGGTTTGAACGATAAGGCAAAAGCAGGTCTGGATGCCGTCGCAGCCGATTTAGCTAAAGCGCACGGCCGCTCATTGGTTGTCAGCGATTCCAATAACCTCGCTGAACAAATCATGATCAATAAGATCAATGAGACGCTCGGTAACCTGAACGCAACGGTTCAGTTTGCAGCGTACTCTAATCAGCGTCAGGGAGATGATCAAGCATTCGCCGATTTGTTGAATGAAATGAGTGCTGGCGCAGTACAAAGTCTGATCGTTTGGGGAGCTAATCCTGCCTACGATCGGGCAGATGCCGAAGCTTTCAAGTCTGCATTGAGCAAGGTTCCAACACGGATTTCTTTCTCTAGTGTTTTAGATGAAACAACGGCTCTTTGCAACTATGCTACCCCTTCACACCATATTTTGGAGTCTTGGGGAGATGCAGAACCTAAAACTGGCTATTACAGCTTGATTCAGCCAACCATTGCACCTCTTTTCAAAACGCGCCAGGCAGAGCACTCTCTTTTAGAGTGGGCCGATAGCGCTAAGTTGAACCGGACGGCTGATCAACCTTATTATGAATTTGTGAAGGCATTTTGGACCAGCAATCTGTTTGGAAAACAATCCAAATTTGCGACTCCTCAAGCTTTTTGGGATATCAGCTTACACGATGGTATTTTTGAAGTGCCAGTTTCGGCTTCCACTGTTGCCAATAGCTCAGTAAGTCCCGACTTGTCAATGGTCAGCAAGCCTTCCTCTTCTGAGTTGGAGGTGGTCTTTTATGAAACGGTGAACACAGGAAATGGGCAGTATGCACACAATCCATGGTTACAGGAGATGCCTGATCCGGTGAATCGTACGGTTTGGGGTAACTACCTTAGCGTACCAAATAGTTGGGACGGCAACAGCAAGATTGCTGGCTGGAACAACTTGAACGATGGCGATCAGGTTGAAATGGAGGTGAATGGTAAAAAGGTAACTTGCACAGTTGTTCGCTCCTTCGGTCTCGCTCCAAACACCTTGGCCATTGCCCTAGGGCAGGGAAGAACTTTCGGTGGCTGCGGAGTAGGTTATGGTGTAGATGTTAATCCTTTGTTGGGTAAACAAGGCGCTTACACACAATACTTCTCTACAAGTGTTTCTGTTTCTGGAAAAGTAGGGGAGGATAAGTCTTATGCTTGCGTACAGCACCACCATACAATGGGGGTTACAGGTAAGGATGGAGAGGCTACTATTAATGTCGATGAAAAAGTACTCGGTTTCCAGGGCGCTTTGACCGATCGTTCGATCATCTTCCCAGGCAACTTTAGTGAGGTGACTGGGTTGACCGACAAAATGACGGACTTCCACCATAAAGCGGACCATTTGAACCAGCAGACCTTGTACCCTGAGCGGGAATCATGGTTCTCTACCGGTGTAAAGTGGGAAATGTTTGTTGACTTGAATGCTTGTATCGGTTGTGGCGCCTGTCAGGTAGCTTGTGTAGCCGAAAACAACGTTCCTGTGGTTGGTAAAAATGAAGTACACCGTCACCACGAAATGACCTGGTTGCGGATTGATCGTTATTTCTACGGAGACTTCGAGAATCCAAAGGTGGTATATCAACCAATGATGTGCCAGCACTGCGATAATGCACCTTGCGAAAACGTATGTCCAGTAGCAGCTACTCCACACAGTATGGAAGGCCTAAACCAAATGGCTTATAACCGCTGTATTGGTACCCGTTACTGCGCAAATAACTGCCCATACAAAGTTCGTCGTTTCAACTGGTTGGATTATACCACAGCTGATTTGTGGAGCTCTAATGAAGAGCGCGTATTCCACGTTGAAGGGGAAGATAAACCATTCTATGCCGACAACTTGGTTCGGATGGTCCTTAACCCAGACGTAACAGTTCGTACCCGTGGTGTGATCGAAAAATGCTCCTTCTGTGTGCAGCGTATCCAAGAAGGTAAGTTGGCAGCTAAGCAAGAAAACCGTCCGGTAGCAGACAACGATGTTCGCACTGCCTGCCAAACGGCTTGCCCAACCAACGCCATTGTTTTCGGTAATGCGAACAATCCGGATAGCGAATTGAACAAACGTCGTAACAACAGTGGACCGTTGGCTTATCAAGTTCTGGAAGAGATCAACGTTCGTCCAGGTGTTCACTATACCGCGAAAGTGCGCAACAGCAACACTTCGTTAGACGCATAATTACTCGGCAGAGGAAACAGATTATTAAGAACAATAAGAACGTATTTCATATATGTCTCAACCAATAGCGCCCGTACGGCACATTCTGATCGAAGGCAATAAATCGTACCACGATATTACGGAAGATTTATGTACGCCCACCGAAACTACGCCATCGCGTGAGTGGATTGTTGCTTTCACGCTCTCTGCAGCCTTCTTGGGTTTGTATTTATTCGCCATCGTCTGGACAGTTTGGAAGGGTATTGGTGAATGGGGAGCTAACCGAACCATTAACTGGGCATGGGATATCACCAACTTCGTTTGGTGGATCGGTATCGGTCACGCAGGAACCCTTATTTCCGCGATCCTTTTGCTCTTCCGTCAACGCTGGCGTACCGGGGTTAACCGGGCGGCAGAGGCGATGACCATTTTCGCGGTAATATGTGCCGGACAATTCCCGATCTTCCACATGGGTCGCGTTTGGTTGGCATTCTTTATCTTCCCTTTCCCCAACACGCGTGGTCCGCTTTGGACCAACTTTAACTCTCCGCTGTTGTGGGACGTGTTTGCGATCTCTACCTATTTCTCTGTGTCCCTATTGTTCTGGTACACCGGTCTGGTTCCTGATTTGGCAACCGTTCGGGATCGTGCAACGGGTTTCCGTCGGAAAATGTATGAACTGTTTTCCTTTGGATGGACTGGTAGTGCCAAGCACTGGCAACGTTGGGAGTCTCTGTCTTTGATTTTGGCAGGTATTTCTACTCCTCTGGTACTTTCTGTACACACTATCGTATCCTTTGACTTTGCCACTTCTGTTATTCCGGGTTGGCACACGACGATTTTCCCGCCTTATTTCGTTGCGGGTGCGATCTTCTCTGGTTTTGCCATGGTACTTACCCTGATGTTAATTACGCGTAAGGTATTGAAGTTGGAGGAATACATCACGATGAACCACATTGAGTCAATGAACAAAGTAATTGTGTTGACTGGTACGATTGTGGGTGTGGCTTATTTGACGGAGCTATTTGTTGCCTGGTACTCTGGATATATTTACGAACAATTTGCCTTTTATAACCGTGTATTTGGTGTTTACTGGTGGTCTTATTTTGGCATGATGTTCTGTAACGTAGTGAGTCCACAGTTATTCTGGTCTCGGAAGATACGCCGCAGTATTTGGTGGACCTTCTTCTTGAGTATCGTTGTTAACATTGGTATGTGGTTTGAGCGTTTTGTGATCATTGCCACTACACTTGCTCGGGACTTCCTCCCTTCATCTTGGAGTTATTACTCTCCAACCTGGGTTGAAATAGCTATTTTCTCCGGTACGGTAGGTCTTTTCTTTACCTTGTATTTGACATTTACTCGGGTTGCTCCGGTAGTTGCGATCGCAGAGGTGAAGTCGATTCTTAAGGTAGCTGGTAGCCAGTATGTTGAAAAAGCGCGCAAGGAGTATCACGAGCGCCACCAGAAAGGCAGCAGTGCAACCCATCATCCGGTAGAGCACTAACTGCAGTCTGATTTCGAATTCACAATTTTTGCTAACATTAAATTATTCTATATAGATGGCTTCCGACACACAAAAAGTTCTTTATGGACTTTACAACGACGAGGAAGATTTGAAGAAGGCCGTTAAAGCCGCGAATGCTGACCACCTGGATATTATGGACGTTTATACGCCCTTTCCAGTGCACGGGTTAGATCCGGTTTTGGGTTTGAAAGAGAGTCGTCTTCACATTCTTGGTTTCATCTACGGTGCAATTGGAGCATCCTTTGGATTCGGTGTAATGTCGTATGTTTTTACGCGTGACTGGCCGATTGTCTTTGGTGGTAAACCATATTGGTCTGTTCCGGCATTCATTCCGATCACTTTTGAGATGACGGTGTTGTTCGCAGCATGGGGTATGACCCTTACATTTTACACCATCTGTGGGCTTTGGCCGGGTGTAAAAGCGAAGACACTCGATAATCGTATTACCGATAACAAGTTCTGTATTGCGTTTGACGTGACAGAGACAGAGGATCGGGATTCTGAGAAAATTCGTTCCTTTTTTGGAAAAACTGGAGCTGCTGAAGTGAACGTTAAAACGATCTAAGTTTTCATCAGTAGTTTACATTGTATCAACGTTTCAATCTTTGACAATGAAAAATATAATCGGCGCTGTCGTTGGAATAGCCCTATTAGCGTGGTTCTTTTCCCTTTGCTCCCCAGCGGGCAAAAATCTAACAGGACATGAGTACATGCCTGACATGGCTCACCCTGTTACTTACGAAGCCAATGTGTATTCGGCTTATGAGCACAATCACTGGGATGACGAAAGTGTGTTTGCCAAGTCGGTTTTATCGGCTCCCCGTACCAAGGTTGCTGGTACAGTGGCTCGTGGTGCAACGGGTGTTTATTATACGGACGCATCAGCGCTTGATGTTGTTCGTGGTTTTAATGCCTCCAACGCCATTGCAGCTCCTGTGAATGGGGAGGCTCCCTTTTATTTTGCTAACACAGAAGAAGAGCGGCTTCGCTGTGAAAAGGAAATGGTTCAAAACCCCTTCCCGATCACTGCTGCAGGTTTGACCAAGGCAAAACCTCTTTACGACATCTATTGTGGTATTTGCCACGGTGAGAAAGGAGATGGCCAGGGGTGGTTGGTTACAATGCCGGAGACTAAATACCCAGCTCAACCAAAAAACTTGATTGCTGACGACATGATTGCTGCCGGAAACGGACGTTATTACTTTGGTATCATGTATGGCAAAAACGTCATGGGTGGCTATTCTGATAAGCTCTCTTTTGAAGAGCGCTGGCAGGTAATCCACTACATTCGTTCTTTGCAAGCGAAAGCAAAGGGTCTCAAATACGATGAAATGGACAATACATTGAGCAATATTGAACGTCCTGCGAAAGGAACTGCATCAGGTCCTGCTAGAGTTCAAGTAGTAGCTCAATAATGAATGTATTGAATTCGATATAACTTATTCACAGTAAAAATTTTCCGGCAAAACCGGCCTTATCATATGAATCTCAGCAATACACAATTTGTATTTGAAGGCAAGACGAAACGCACCCTCCTA